>JBBIID010000451.1:0-2696 GCA_037446675.1 Paludibacter sp. | reverse complement strand
ATCTGTCTATCGCCAGCTTGTGTCCGAAACACAACTACAAAAAAACCAACTGGTAAATCAACAATCTGTTTTTGGTTCTGAAAAAGTTTTTCAGTTACAATTGTTCTCCCCGCACAATTGATTATTCTCAAACCTCCATTAAACAAAGTATTTATTGTAAGCTTTTTATCAAGAAGAATTAAAGACATTAATTCACCATCTTTTATTACAGAAATTCCCGTAGAAGGATTGTTATAAAAAGCAGCACCTGTTTTCTCTTTTTCCGGCATTGCCACAGTGCACGTGCCAGAAAGCTGGCTTGCTCCTGGTATTTTTGCAGTTAACCTGTTGCGCCCTCTTATATCTTTCACCACGTCTGCATTCTCTGAGGTCACATAAGAGGCTAAAGCAGAATTCGCTGCCGGCTCGAACATGTTGATTGGTGTATCAACAATTTCCATGTTAGCATCTTTTCCAGTTATTATTTGAGCGGAGTTATACGAAAATCCTGAAAATCGTCCCTGATTCATTATATTGTTTCTCCAACTAATATCCATGAGAGACACATTTATTTGACTGACAGTCACATTATTGTTTGAATTGGAAGAATTATACACGTGATTATGAGCAATCACACTCCTAATAGGAGGCAATGTTAGAGAAGAACTACTATTATAATTTATCGAAAATGATTGTGAGCAATCCACCATTGTATTAAACTCAACAAGAGCATTTTTCACCTGAAAGTATTCGTTCAAAGCAGAATTTTCCTTACCTCTTACCATACAAATAGCAGCTCGATATCCCGTTCCCCTAAGTTTTTCAAAATAATTATTGTATACTTTATGATTTTCGCCAATTATCCTTACTCCGCCCGTTTCGGCCGTACCATTCCCAAAGAAATAATTTCCTTCAACAACACAACCATTCCCGTGTCGAAGAGTTAACATGCCATGACACTCGAAGAACAAATTATTTTGATATAAATTTCCACAGGACTTATTCGATATTATTTCAATTTCGCCGTTGCAATGTTCGAAAAAATTACCTGAAACTGTTACATTTGCTGTTGTCATTGAGGTAGAGCTATCTCCCACTCTAATTATTTCTTGCCCGTTCAATTCATCTCCATTTGCATCGAGATTAGAATTCCGATAACCAAAGTAGTTACCCGAAATAATATGGTTTACAGTCACTCCATTCTGCAACCACACCACCAGCAACGTCCCAGAATTATTTTTATTTACAAATGAGCAATGATCTATCTGATTGTTTTTGCCGTACAACGATACCCATTTACTATCAACAGTGTTATAGGCAGGATTATAACTATCAATTGCGGTATTTGTCAATCGACAATTCTCGGCCATTTCCGAACCTGATGTTCGAAACATAATCACATCGGAACCGCTTAAATTTCCATTTTTAAAAAACAGTCCATTAATTTCGATATACTTTCCCGAAAAGCTTAATCTTGAGTTTCCATTTAAAACAACCTGACCGGCGGTTTCAGCCATCAAAACAATAGGATTCGTGCTAGTACCTGTCGCATGAAAAGAAATTATCTGATTTGTCCAGTTTCCATTTTTCATAACAATGGTATCCCCTGCAACCCAACTGCCATCATTAATTGATGCGGCAGAAGTTACATTTACTTTGCGAGCAAAGGCAATACAAAAACAAGACAATGCAAATATGATTATTAAATTTCTTTTCATCGGGGATTAAAAAACACGGGCAAGCAATTTTTGTCTTGCCCGTGAAAATATTTTAAAATTCTATACTTAGTTTAATTATTTGATTTCAAGTTTAGCTGAAGATACAGCTCCATTAACTGAGGCAAAACGAACAAGATAAAAACCTTTGCTCAAATTTGTATCTAATTGTCCGGTTGTAATTGAAGAAAAAATTTCGGCACCGGAAAAATCATACACTTTTAAAGTTCCCGGCACATCTGTAAAAATTGACTTAGCAACTGCTTTTATTGAAGCATTATACTGTACATCATTTAAGCCAGTAGAAATACCTAAAACACTGGCATAAGTTGTTGCAACTCGCAATCCAGAAATACGAATATCAGCTGCTTCACCCAACCCACGACTTCTCAATGCCACAGCATAAGTTCCACCAAATGTATTTGTATCTCCAGGTTTTCCGTTAATCCAGCCTGTAGTAGGTTCCGCTGCACTTAACTCGGGATTAGCAATCACCTCTACCTTACAAGTTCCATCTCCAGTAAATGTTTGTTTAATAACCATTAGATATGTTTGACCCGCATTTATTGTTCCAAATGCATCAGGAGGAGCAGCTGTTGTGAAAGATGTATTTTTGCAAATTGAATAATTTACTTTGGTTGGATCAGTTGGATCTTGTTGTATAAAGAAACGACCACGGTAAGAATTTCCAGGTAAATCGTTTCCTCCTTCAGCAATACAAAAAACATCTCTCCATTCATTTGCATCTACACCGTTTGTACCATCCCACGAATGAGCATCATTTGCCGTCATCAAAAATGCATAATAAAGCACTGTGCCAGCAGTATTGAATTTTGTTGCATGAGATGTGAAACGACAAACCTCTGCTCTGTTATTAGTTCCGGCTCCAAGGTTTGTAATTTTTACAGTTTTCCCTTCTCCTGAGTTGATATAACCTGTATAGAATTGAGTTTCTGCATCTACGATAAGAGAGGATGAGGTGTTGGAATCGGCTGATTTCCC
>JBBIID010000450.1:0-2696 GCA_037446675.1 Paludibacter sp. | reverse complement strand
AGGTGTACAACAGAAATGTAGAGCCGAGTAATACTAATTGCCCGAAAGCTTTTTTGAACCCTCCAAATCTTCCTAAAAAAAGGAAGGAGAAAGACAGGAGAAACAACCCGCTCTTTATGATCATTTTCTCTCTCTTCTTTTTCAATTATCTAAACCAATAACAGTTTACAGTGAACAGTAAGCAGTAAACAGTAAACAGTGAGAAATACACTGATAGCTGATAACTGATGACTGTCAACTGAAAATAACTGAAACTGAATTTAGGTGGTTATAGCGTCAGGGTTCCACCTCTTCCCATTCCGAACAGAGAAGTTAAGCCTGACCACGTCGATGGTACTGCTGTAAAGTGGGAGAGTAGATAGCCGCCATTTTTTAAAGAGTAATCACATGATGTGGTTACTCTTTTTTTATACATTAATTCAAATAATCAAGTTCCTGTGAAAGCCAATATCTCAAATACTGTATCTTCAGTCCGCTTCCGTCGTTGGAGTAGGGCAGGGTATGCTGTGTTCAGAAGTTTGGGCAAGAATGTAACCATAGGAAATTTGACTATTGCTATTTCAGATAAAGCTTTACAAAAGTCGGATTCTACTTCATTAAAACTCTGTAGTTTTGCTCCTGATATAACAGAGGCTGATGCTATAAAAGAGAGTCTGGAACTAAAATCGATATTGTCTGAATTGGAGATAGCTATCTTAGCGGAAGCAAATTCTGATAAAGTTGCTGCGTGCGCACATAATTCTGTAAATTATTTTATTCATCATAGCGGTTGAAACGGATTAATTCTGTTTCAACCGCTTTTATTTTTTATAGTTATGAAGAAACTTTTTATTACTTTTTTATTGGTCGTTTTTTTTGCACCTATTATTTATTCACAATCTACGACAGATTCGTTATCAATTGATTTGTCGGAAGTACAGGTAAATGCGAATCGGAATAAACTTTATTCTGAAATGGGTCGAGTGCTTACAGTTATTGACAAAGCAGAGATTAAAAATGCAGCTGTTCAAGGCATTGATCAGTTATTAGATTATGTTGCCGGAATTGATATTCGTCAGCGAGGAACGAATACAACTCAGGCTGATATTTCAGTTCGAGGTGGTTCTTTTGATCAGGTGTTGGTGTTATTGAACGGGGTAAATATTACCGATCCACAAACAGGCCATTATAATTTGGATATACCTCTCAATCTTTCGGATGTAAGCCGGATCGAGATTCTTCAGGGATCTTCGGCAAGAGTGCTAGGGCCAAATGCTTTCAGTGGAGCTATCAATATTATTACTGAAAATTCGATCAAAAGCAATTTAAGTGCCGAAGCAACTGCGGGAAGTTATAATACTTTCGGAGAATCTATCTCTGGCAATCTAGCCAAAGGAGATTTGAATACTTTTGTTTCTGTTTCACACAAAAGCAGTGAAGGCTATATGGAAAATACTGATTTTGATTTGAGCAGTGCTTTTCTTCAATCTGTTCTAAAAACGAAAAATGCAGGAAAATTCAATTTGCAATTGGCGGCTCAGTTGAAAGATTTTGGTGCAAATAGTTTTTATACCTTGGCTTATCCAATGCAGTTTGAAAGTACAAAGACTTTTATGGCTGCGTTAAATTGGAATTTATACCATGGTAAATGGAGTTACAGTGCTCAAGCATATTGGAGACGACATCATGACCGATTTGAATTGTTTAGAGATTCAGTAACAAATAAACCCTCATGGTATACAACGCATAACTATCATATGACTGATATAACAGGAGGGAAAGCTTCAGCAGCATATCTTTCGAAAATAGGAAAAACTACTCTTGGCGTTGACATAAGGAATGAACATATTTACAGCAATGTTTTGGGAACTCCAATCGATTCTATGAAAGCTCCACTCGAAACTGTTGGATATTTTACTAAAGAAAATAATCGTCTTATCGAAACAGTTTTTTTTGATCATTCCGCCAATTTTAATCACTGGTATATTTCGCTGGGTGCAGCCGGAACAAATTCTACAATATTTGGACTGAATTATTATGGTGGTGTGGATATAGCTTATGCTTTCAATGATCATTTTCGTGTTTTTGTTGATGCTAATTCTGCTGTACGGCTACCAACCTTCACCGATTTGTACTACAAAAGTGCTACTCAAATAGCTAATCCTAATTTGCAACCTGAAAGATCGCAAACCATTGAAATTGGAACAAAAATAAATGAACGCAATTGGCATTTGGATGCGACTATTTATCAACGATTCGGGCAAAATGTAATTGATTGGGTGAAGGAACCGGACTCTACAAAATGGCAAAGCCGAAATTTGACAAACGTAAACGCTTTGGGTTTGGATGTGACATTGGGTTATCTGTTTAAAAACCTCTTTGTTAAAAAGGCGGCTGTGTCGTATTCCTATTTGCAAATGGATAAATCAGCTGAAAACTACGATTCGAAATATGTATTGGATTATTTAAAGAACAAGGTGGTTATTTCCATTGATCACAATATCTGGAATAAATTATCTGCAGTATGGAAATTTGGGTATTTCGACAGAGCCGGAACCTATACGGATAAAAATAGTCAGTTACAGAAATTTGAGCCTTACACTTCGCTTGATTGCCGCCTTCTTTGGAACGACAAGTACTTTGATGTATTTGGCGATGTAAATAATATTTTGAATACAACTTATGCCGATTATGGCGGATTGGTTCAGCCGGGAATC
>JBBIID010000449.1:1755-2699 GCA_037446675.1 Paludibacter sp. | reverse complement strand
AAAGGGTGAGTCGGTATGCGGCGTTACCTGATGCCACGGATTAAAATTATTTCTCATATTGTAATTCTTTATATATTTTCTTGTTGATTTCTAGTCTTTTATTTTTATTAGAAATCGAGTCCAAATATAGTGAATTAATCAATAATAAACTAAAATTCGCCCGCCCTTATGATATTCGTAATTTATCGCCCTTAAAAATTCAGATTTTGAGCATTTTTCAATAAGAAAGCTTCGGCTTCAACACTCCAAAGTCCCATATTCTTATCGCAAATTTCTGCTAGCGTTTTGAAAACTTCGTTCGTTTCTCCTAGTTTGGCAAAATCTGAAATCGGAGTCAACGGCATTTGGATATGGGTATAAATCAGTTTCTTCCCGCCGGGAATTTCAGGTAGATGTTTGGTGGCTTCGATAACAGCTTCCAAGCCACCGATATGAGTAACCAATCCGGCAGGATCGAGCCCTTTGGACATCATGTCGAGCGCTTCCACCATGTCGTTGGTGTTTCCTCCGCTGGTGCCTACAATGTGAGTATAGGCATAGTGAACATTATAAAAATTCATCATGGCACTGAATTTCGGATCGCCGGGTCCGGCAAAGAAATTCAAACAACCATCAAAAGCAAGAATGGCATCACCTTGTTCCACCACCGGTTTTACGGGAGCAAACACAAATACATCGTCGTACCCATAACCGTCGGTGATGGCTTTCAGTTCTTCCACCGGATTTTCCATTTTTCCGGTATTGATGTAGCGTAAATCGATGCCACGTGATTTTGCAAAATCGACCGTGTAGATCTGTGCCGCACGGTCGAGACGGGTTTGATCAACATCGGTTACAACGAGCAACGATGGTTTACGGTCGTCGCGGCGAAGAGCATAGTTGATAGCCGCCAGTCCCATAGGGCCAACTCCGGCTAAAATCGCCATTTTACCACCGTCCACAAT
>JBBIID010000449.1:0-1682 GCA_037446675.1 Paludibacter sp. | reverse complement strand
GATAATAGCCTTCTCCGCTGAAAGCCAGCAAACAGTCTTTCTCCATCACTTCGTTTGGAATAATCACATAAGTAGCGTCACCACCAATGTGCTGATAACTATAACCGGGCGCGCTTAAAACTCCAACCGGTCCGTTTTCGTAATACAAAGCAGGTTGAATGGAAAATTTATCGCCTGTTTTGAATTTGTGTGCCCATTTTGAACCGACTTCTACTAATTCGCCTGCAAACTCGTGACCGATAATAATTGGTTTTTCGGCTACATCGTTCGGAATGCGCTTATGGTCTGTTCCCTGATTCGTAGCTTTGTAGGATGACATACATAATGAGTCGGACACTACTTTCGCCAGAATTTCATTGTCTTTAATCTGCGGCAACTCGAATTCTTCCATACGAAGATCGTTTTTGCCATATAAACGGATTGCGGTTGTTTTCATGTTTTCAACTGTAAGCAGTAAACGGTAAGCAGCAAGCTTATCCGCTCAAAGCGATTATGTAACCATTTTATAAACGACGTGCAGTGAGTAGTTTTAGTTTACTGTTTGCCGCTTGCTGTTATTAAGAAAGCATCACCTGTCCTCCTGTAATTGGCAACGCCTGACCGGTTTCACCGCATTGTTCCATCAGGTAGAGAGCACCTTTGGTGACATCTTCGGGCGAACAGCCTTTTTTCATGGGAACTTGTGATAAATAAAAATCTTCTACATCTTCAATTGTTTCTGCTCCCGGAACTTTTCCTGCGTTGAGATATTGCACAAACAACCCGTTAACCGGATCGCTCCAGAGCGGACCTTCGTAGAAATTGCCCGGACAAATAGAATTTACTTTGATACGAAATGGTGCCAATTCCAATGCAAAAGATTGTGTCAAACCAATGCCGCCGAATTTACCTCCGGCGTAGGCAAAGTTAGCTTTGCTGCCACGGAGTCCAGACTTGGAATTGATTTGAATAATGTCGGCATAATAATCAGTACCTGCATATTTGGTTTGTAGTTTCTGAATGCGGCTGACCACTTTCGTGCAATAGAAATAGGCGTTATAATTGATTTTAGTCACGAACTCGAAATTCTCTGGAGTCATATCTTCCAAACTTCCGGCGCGTAAAACTCCCGCATTGCTGATAAAGCAATCGATAGCTCCAAAATTGCAAATGGTTTCGTGCACCATGTTTTCTATGCTTGGAATTTCCCCTACATTGGTTTTTACGAAAATAGCACGGTTACTTTTTGCCAGATTATTGAACTTTTCGACAGTTGCTTTTCCAACTTCTTCGTTCATGTCGGCTACCACAATGTTGGCACCTTCCTGCAACAGACAATGAGCTATTCCTTCGCCAAAACCCATAGCAGCACCGGTTACCACAATCGTTTTATTTTCGGCTCGACCGGGAGAAGCACCAGCTGCCACACTTCGGCGGTAATTTTCCACTTCCCAATTGTCGATAAAGTCAATTTGAGCCTGTGTCATTGGGTGCTGACCTCCAAAAGATTCTGCATAATATGCAATTTTCATTGCATCTTCGAAAACGTCCAGGATAATATCACATTGAGCGGCATTATCGCCCACAGCTACCAGGCCGATTTCTTTTATCAACAAAATTTTAGGTTGATAACCAAATTTTTGGGTAAAAGCCGGAATTTGTTTTGCTGCTTCGGCTAAAACGGCTTCAGAATCTTCGTCGTT
>JBBIID010000448.1:0-2700 GCA_037446675.1 Paludibacter sp. | reverse complement strand
ATTTTGGGGTGTATTTTGTCTTTGGTGGGTCCCGAGGATTCTGCGGCAAAAAGTTGCATTCCACTGTAACCGAAAAGAGGCAATAAGGCAAGAGAGATAACAATAATCCCAAGTCCGCCAATCCAGTGCGTCAGGCTTCGCCAGAATAGCATGCTGTACGAAAGTTCTTCGATATTATTCAGGATAGAAGCTCCCGTTGTGGTAAATCCGGAAATGGTTTCAAAGAAGGCATCTGTAAACGAAGGGATGCTTCCACTGAGCCAAAATGGCATTAATCCGAAAAGAGAGAAAAAAATCCAGGTAAAGGTGACTACCAGCGATCCTTCACGCTTCCCCATTATAGGAATTGCTTTTCGGCCAATGATCATTCCTGTAATTCCTGTGACCGCTGTAGCTCCGGCTGTAACCAGAAAATAAAAACCATCGGTTTCCTTGTAAATAAGAGCTATAATAGTAACTCCGAGCAGAGTTACACTTTCGACCAAAAGAAGACTTCCCAGTATTCTTATAACCAGTTTAAAATTAATTTCTTTATTCATTGTAAATTAATTTTTTAAGAGAGACATGTTCAATGGTTGCCATTATCACAAGATTTCTTAAAAATATATTTGTAGTTGAATTTGCCTGATGTTATTAATTAAAAAAGGTTTCGATCTTTCGGATGGCAGACGCTACGCAAAATACGATAACATGGTCGTTAGGTTGAATCACAGTTGTACCGTTCACGATATATCCAACGTTTTCTCTCACATAACCTCCTATATTTACATCGTCGGGTAAATTAAGATCTTTTATTTTCGAACGGGTGATTTTTGAACCTGCTTTTGCCACGAATTCAACTACTTCTGCATCGGCCGAGGTAAGACTTCTAACATTTAGAACATCTGCATCGAGGGTGATTTGATATATGTAACTTGCTGCGATTATTTTTTTGTTAATTACTGTTCCAATGTCCATACTTTCGGCAAGCATAATGTAGTCGATGTTTTCGACTTCGGCTACCGTTTTCTTAACTCCAAGTCGTTTTGCAGCTACGCAAGCTAGAATATTGGCTTCGGAATTGCTTGTAACGGCTACAAAAGCATCCATCTCCTGAATTCCTTCTTCTTTCAGAATGTCAATGTTTCGTCCGTCGCAATTTATTATTAGTGAATTGTTTAGTTTTTCGGCTAACACGTAGCTTCTTTCTTTGTCTCTTTCGAGAACCTTGGTATTTATGTTTGAAGGCAGATTTCGGATTGTTTTCTGAGCAATACGGCTTCCACCCATAATCATGACATTTTTTATCTCAAAATCTTCTTTTCCAGCCTGATTTTTCACGTACAATAAATTGTCAGGAGTTGTGATAAAATAAACAATGTCATTTTCCATAATCATATCGGAGCCGATAGGAATAATGGTTTTTGCCTTTCGCTTGATGGCTACCACACGATATTTTCCATGATCGAAAAAGCCGCTGCTAAATTTTTGGTTTAAGATTTGAGCATTACTTCTAACTTTAATTCCAAGCATGATAAGGGCATCGTCGCAGAAACTAAGATTTTGTCGCAACCAGTTTCTTTTAAGCGATTCAACAATTTCTTTGGCAGCCAGCGTTTCGGGATAAATCAGATAGTCGACACCCATCTTTTTGAAAAACTCCTTGTTTTTGGGCAGAAGGTATTCGTAGTTGTCGATACGTGCAAGAGTTCGTTTTGCGCCAAGGTTGTTGGCAAGCATGCACGCTGTCATGTTGACGCTTTCGTATGGAGTAACGGCAATAAACAAATCTACGCCGTTGATTTTAGCCTCGGTTAAATCGCTGATTGAAGTAGGTGAGCCTTCGATAGTGAGTAAGTCGTAGCTCGATTCCATGTCTTTTAGGCGCTCCGGATTTTGATCCATTAGGGTTATATCCATGTTTTCGCGCGCTAACATTTTAGCCAAATAGGTGCCTACTTCGCCGGCACCCGCAATAATAATTCTCATTTTTACCTTTGTATAAAGACTAATATTAAACTAAACAACAAACGGGGTGCAAAAATACAAGTTTTTTCGTAATATTCGTCTTAAATCCAAATATTTAATTCAAACGAAACGGATTATGCGCCACCGGCTAAATGACTAATTACTTTAAACTTCATCAACCCCTTGAGATCGGATAAAATTGTTGCCGCAATTCCCTCTGCATCAAGGCCAATCATGTGGTACAATTCTTCCGGTGTTCCGTGTTCGATAAAGCTGTCGGGAATTCCAATTCGTTTTACTTGAATATTGTATCCGTTGTCCGACATGAATTCCAGAACAGCACTTCCAAATCCTCCCTGAATCACGCCATCCTCAATCGTTACTATTCGATCGAATTTTTTGCCAATAGCGTGCAACATTTCTTCGTCGAGCGGTTTAAGGAAGCGAAGATCATAGTGAGCGATAGAAATATTTAATTTATCCTCGATTTGAGTAATTGCTTCGCTGGCGCTGTTGGATATTGTTCCGAGAGTAAGAATAGCAAGATCTTTTCCTTCTTTCAAACATTCGCCTTTCCCTACAGCTTGAAGTTTCATCGGGGTGCGCCAGTTTATCATAAAACCTTTTCCTCTTGGATAACGTATGACGAAAGGTCCCATGTTTTTTTGCTGCGCGGTAAACATCAAATTCCTCAATTCCGACTCGTTACGCGGAGCTGAAATAGTTAAATTTGGAATACAACGCATATAGGCA
>JBBIID010000447.1:1167-2718 GCA_037446675.1 Paludibacter sp. | reverse complement strand
ATCAAAGTAGTATTATCTTCGGTTACCATCATTGCAATTTCGGAAATAGCTAAACGAAGTACAACTATTGGCAGCATATTAGCCTCTGTTCCGCTGGTGTCATTGTTGGCATTTGTTTGGATGTATATTGATACTAAAGACACGGCAAAAATTGCGGAACTTTCGCAAGGTATATTTTGGTTAGTAATTCCATCTTTGATTTTTTTTATCCTTTTTCCAGTATTGCTTAAAAAGCAAGTGGATTTTTGGATTTCGTTAGGAATATCGCTTTCTGTTATGGTAATCGGCTATTTTATTATGTTGTTTATTTTAAGAAAAGCAGGTATTTCAATTTAATAAAATATAAAAAGTAGAAGGTTACAACAATGAAAACCCGTTTAAAATTTCTGGATCGTTATCTCACGCTGTGGATTTTTCTGGCCATGTTCGTGGGAATATTTATGGGCTGGTATTATCCGGCTGTGTCTCAGTTCTGGAATCAATTTTCTTCCGGAACAACGAATATCCCTATTGCCATTGGATTGATTATCATGATGTATCCTCCGCTGGCCAAAGTAAGATATGAAGAATTGGGTGATGTATTCAGAAATACCAAAATTCTGGGTTTATCATTAGTTCAAAACTGGATAATTGGCCCCGTATTGATGTTTTTGTTAGCGATTATCTTTCTTCAGTTCAACATCGATTATATGTACGGGCTTATTCTTATCGGACTTGCCCGTTGTATTGCAATGGTTATCGTTTGGAATGATTTGGCAAAAGGTGATCGTCAGTATGCAGCAGGATTGGTGGCGTTCAATTCGTTATTTCAGGTTTTACTTTTCTCTGTATATGCGTATGTTTTTATTGCGGTATTGCCGGGTTGGTTTGGTCTGCCTGTAAACGATTCAGTATCGCAAATCACTATGTCCGAGATTGCCAAAAGCGTGTTTATTTATCTTGGCATTCCCATGTTGGCAGGTTTTCTTACCCGATTTATTTTGATTCGCGTAAAAAACAAAACCTGGTACGAGACAAAGTTTGTTCCGAAAATATCTCCACTAACTTTAATCGCTTTGCTTTTTACAATCGTTGTCATGTTTTCGTTAAAAGGAGAGCATATTGTGAAAATTCCGTTGGATGTGGTGCGAATTGCGATTCCTTTAGTGATCTATTTTGTGGTTATGTTTGTTTTCTCTTTTATTATGAGTAAAAAAATGGGAGCAAATTACGAACAATCGACTACTCTTTCGTTTACAGCAGCAAGCAATAATTTTGAATTGGCTATTGCTGTTGCTATTGCTATTTTCGGAATAAATTCTGGTGAAGCGCTTACGGCTGTTATAGGGCCGTTGGTTGAAGTTCCGGTTATGATTGGTTTGGTAAATGTTGCTTTCTACTTTAAAAAGAAAATGTTTCAACGTGTAAATTAACCAATTATGACATCAGAAAATGAAAATAAATCGCTTCTGGAGCAATATAAAGAGTTGGGCCGGAATAGTTTGGTGCGTGTTCAGTATTCGTGTTGTGGCAATTCCACCGATGTTGACGAACCCGAATACATTCCGATTG
>JBBIID010000447.1:0-1150 GCA_037446675.1 Paludibacter sp. | reverse complement strand
AGCCAACGAGGAGGATGTGGAAGCGATATTAAAACTTTTAAAAACAAATAGCCTCCCAATAAATGACTTAAGTACCGGACATAGAATATTTTTAGTTGCCGCTGCTGAGAACGAGGTTGTAGGTTCTGTGGCGGTAGAAATTTACGGCAAAAATGGTTTGCTCCGATCATTGGCAGTAAATTCTGATTTCAGAAGCAAGGGAATTGGAGGCAAATTAGTTACCGAAGCCGAAAAATGGGCTGTTGATAACGGAATCAAATCACTTTATTTATTGACTACAACTGCTGCCGGATTTTTCGCTAAAACAGATGGTTGGAAAGAAACGGATCGGCTCGCAGTTCCAGTTGAAATTGCACGATCGACTGAATTTGCTTCAATTTGTCCTTCTTCAGCAACTTGTATGATGAAAGATTTATAATTGGTTTATTTAGTTTGTTTCTTTGTCGAAATAGGCATTTATGCGGACTTTTACATTTTCACGAATGTTCATCCAAAATAGGTTGTAGTCGTATATATGCAAATTTTTCAACTCTTTAATGTTGTTCCCGATTTTATCCGGCAACGATACCCAGAGAATTTTCGATTCAGGTTCAATTCCGGCTCCTGCTGCATGAGGGATCATTCGGTTAAATCCGTAAAGTGATCCTTCGTTCAGCGATTCGGATGCCCATTCGGTAGAGGTAGTCCATGTTAGTGGGTTCACGCACACCGAGTTCCCTTTTTCAAACTTAACTTGTGGAGTTATTTCTCCTTTTGTAAATGATCTCCAACCCACGAAACAGCCGGTTGCGGTTGGCGAATTGCCAACGGGAATATTTTTGAAAGCATCTACAGGAATCTGATAGCCGATAATGTAAGCACAAACCAGTTTGCGTTGCAAAGGTGTTCCGTCGAAAAATTCCTGCAACAACCGGATGGCATGTAAACTTCCCTGACTGTGCGATGCAATAATGATAGGACGACCGTTATTATCATGTTTCAAATAATATTCAAATGCTTTTTTGATATCGCCATACGCCAAATCGAATGCTTTTTGTGCTTCGGCTGATTTAGGGACGAAAAATGCTTTGATATTTGCTTGTCGGTAGCGTGGTGCAAAAATGCGACAACTTTCATTAAATGCAGTTGCCTGATAAAGAATTGTGCGGAA
>JBBIID010000446.1:0-2719 GCA_037446675.1 Paludibacter sp. | reverse complement strand
ATGTGTTAATATAAGTGATTGGGCGAACTGCTCTGAACTACCCGTAAAAGTTCGTCCAACACTTATTTTAGTTTAAATGACGATTCGAAGTGTAAAAAAATCATAAAAGCGGAAATAAAAATATCAAATTATATTGTTATTACAAAATAAAATTGTAATTATGCCACGATTTTTGAGTTTTGTATAACAAAATGATAAAAAGTTTTATTTGAAACGATTTATTTCATATAGCTTCTTTTTAGTAGGATTAATAACTATAACCTACGTTTCAAATACCGGATTGCAAAAGAGTTCTTCGGTAAAAGCTCGTTTTTTGCAGGAAAATTCTCAGCAGTTTGGCATTAATAACTGGCATTCGGATTCGAAAGCTCTGGAACAAAAGACCGAGCAGCCTACCATTATTGAAATTCAAACGAACAACAGTCAGGGACTTTCTGATTCTGATTTCGAGTTAAGACTTATCTGGACTAAAATGTTGGTGCGTCAGAAATTGCTGCACTCTTCTATACAGTATTTTTCTCAATTATTCCTTCAGCAATCAAATGGATATTATCTGTATTTTCTTTGTAAAATGTTGATATAGTTTCGTTTATTCTTCCTTTTTTATCAGTTCTGATTTGTTTTGATCTTTTCAAAAATTCTTTCTATTTTTTTATCGGATACATTTTGTATTCACTATTTAGTATATCGTTATGGAGCGTAATATATCAATCAATCGTATATTGGAATCGATGGATCATTCTATCGTAAAAAAACATTTGCAGTTGCCTCTCAGAAGTTATTTGTTGGTAACTTTAGGCATAGTTATTTTCTATTTTTCGTTGCGTTTGGGTCACGCTCACAAAAACCTGTTTGAATCACTGGAGGTTATTGTGAGCATAGCTCTCATTTTATGGGGATTTTTATTGGGCATTGATGAGAAACATTATTTTAAGCACATCAAATCTGGGGCAAAAATATGCTTTCACGAAATGCTTTTTGAGAGAAAAGATTTTCAGAAATTGGCTAAAATAATAGAGTCCGAAAACTTTGACGAGTTGAATTCGCTTCACAAAACGTCTGGCTATAGTGTGAAATTGAGGGTTGCATATTCTCCTGATAAATCGTTTTGTATGATTCAGGGAGTTAAGTATGTTCCGTTTGAGTATGCTGAATTAACCAATGCGAAGCAGCTGGACGCTTTTCAAACGGATAAACTTTTTGATATAATCGGACTTCCTGCTGCTGTGTCGAAACATCAGCGTCTGCATTTGATTTAATTTTTTTCGAAAAAGAAAGCGAAGTTCTTTTCAAAAAATGTTATTTTTGAGCTGATTTTCTATGATAAGATAAATAGATTTATTGCTCAAAATTTACGTTTATGAAAAGAATTTTTTATTTGATTCTGGCTTTATCGTTCACTTTTGCCGTTTCAGCCCGCGTTCAGGTTGTTGATACGGTTGCAGTGTTTTCCACCAAAATGAAGAAAGAGATAAAGTCGGTGGTGATTGTTCCCGAAAATTATTCGAAGAAAAAGACTTATCCGGTCGTTTACTTGCTTCATGGGTATAGTGGTAACTACTCCGATTGGGTGAAAACCGTGCCTTCCATTAAAAAATTGGCTAATCAGTATCAATTCCTGATTGTTTGCCCCGATGGCGGTTTTAGTAGTTGGTATATCGATAGTCCTATCGACTCCACATTTCAATATGAGAGCTACGTGACGAAAGATGTGATCAATTATGTAGATTCTCACTATTCAACGATTAAAGATAGAAATTTCAGAGCCATAACCGGGCTTAGCATGGGCGGACATGGTGCATTGTATCTGGCAATTCGCAATAAAGATCTTTTTGCTCATGCCGGTAGTATGAGCGGAGGAGTTGATTTAAGATCATCTTCCAGGAAATATGATATTGCAAAAAGAATTGGAGATATAGACACAAATTCACGCGAATGGGATAATCGTTCGGTGGTGAATATGGTTTCGAGCCTTAAAAATAAGGAGTTGGATTTGATTATTGATTGTGGAATTTCCGACTTTTTCTATCAGATAAATGCTGCGCTTCACAGGCGACTTGTAGCTTTAAATATAGATCATGATTTTATCGAACGACCCGGAGCGCACAACTGGGAGTATTGGGCTAATTCGGTGCAATACCAGTTTCTGTTTTTCAACAATTGCTTTGAAAAAGCAAGAAAGAAATAGATTCAATTCTGCTTTTAATTCCCGCAGAATTGCATAAAGAAGATATTGGCTTTTTATTAAGTCCCGCTGGCATTTGAGCTGGCGGGACTTTTTCTGTTTCTAAGGGTTTACACTAATCAAAAATAAGGTTTTTTTCACCTTCATTTAAGGGATTTCCCTAATAATAATTTCAATAAAGCAGTTTAATTTTGGAGTGTTAAAGATCAAGAATAGACAATGTGTTAAAAATTATGTTTGCATACAACGAATCTAAATTCATAGTTCGCATATAAATTTTATAAACCAAACAAATTCTCAAATATTAATCACTTTACACTTAAAAAAATAGAATATGAAAAACATCTTGAAAATCATCGTTTTTTGTCTGTTGATTGTATTCAATATTCAAGCAGAGAAAAAAGTCACTTATGGCAAAAGTACGTTTACCTTATATCAACCGGTACCGGGACTTGCTCCACTCTCAACATGTGGTTTTGTTCCCACAACTCCCGGTTACACCCTTAAAAATAAAAATTATGGTCCGGGTACATA
>JBBIID010000445.1:0-2720 GCA_037446675.1 Paludibacter sp. | reverse complement strand
TACGATTATATTATTCTTGACTCAGCTCCAATTGGAATTGTTTCCGACACATATTTATTGTACCGGGTTGTAGACAACTGTATATATGTTACTCGCCAAAACTATACTCCTCGCGAAGCTACAACGCTAATAAATGACATTTACAAACATAAACGTATCAATAAAATCGCTTTAGTGTTAAACGGCACCGACGAAAGTTTGGGGTATGGATATGGTTACGGTTATGGCTACAGTAGTGGAAAATCCAGCGACAATAAAAACATCCGCTCTGTAAGAATGAACATATACAAGCGATTCCGCAACAAGTAATAAATTTCGATGAAAATATAGAAGCCCGGAAAACTTTTTCCGGGCTTTTTTGTTTACTTACGGAAACTTGGAAACTAAAACAGAAATATAGTTTCTAAAACATAACTATCAAATAAATGACAATCAAATAAATACACAAACACAACAAAAGCAAAATAAAATATTTTATCGATTTACATTATTAATATCAACATTTTTATATACTTTTGTCGACTCATTTTACAATAAAATAAAATATGGAAAACCAGTACGAAAATATTGTTACAGTTGCAAGCCGGTTATTCGAACAATTCGGCATAAGAAGCGTATCAATAGATAACGTATGTAGCGAATTAAGAATTTCAAAGAAAACATTTTACACGCATTTTCAACAAAAAGAAGACCTTGTTGATGCTGTGTTAATTCAACAGAAAAAAGCAAACAAAGAGAAATTCGAAAAATACTTTAAAGATAAAAACGCTATCGATTCGTTGATAATAATAATAAAAGAAGTAAAAAAATCAAATGAGAATGAATCTTTGTTGTTTTGCCATGACCTTGAAAAATATTATCCGAAAATTTACGAGAAGCATGAACTTAAAAACAAAGAAGAAATAAGAAAGGGATTTGAATCGAATTTAAAACAGGGAATCGAAGAAGGTTTTTATAGAGACGATTTAGACGTTGAGTTAATTTCGTTATTTCACACCTCTCAAATCAAAAATACCTTTAAGTCGATGCAGGAATCAAACAAGAAATATACAAAGAAACGGCTTATCGATTTTTTTATTGATTTAATGATCCACCTAATTGCGAATGAAAAAGGACTAAAATATTTAGCAGAACAGAGTTTTAGAGATGTAACGAAATAAAAAATGCCTCAATAAATGGAGGTAGAAACCCGAAGTTCAATATGATTTTGACCTTATTCATCCCCCAAAAATTGTCATTCATCGATTTTTCTATAATTATATGTTGAGAGTCAAAGTATTTTTGTATTGCATTTCAGGCTCAATTGATCGGTGGCAAAAACTTCCAATTTTTTTTCAAACATATTTCAGCATAAAAACAATTAAACATAATTTATATTGTGAGAAAGGTAAATAAAAAAAGTGTGTTGGTAGCAGTAATAGTTTGCATGCTACCCTTAGGCGCTACAAAAGCGCAGGATACGTTAACGGTATCGCTTTCGAAGGCATTGGAAATCGCCTTGAGCGAAAGCCCAACTATCAAGGTTGCAGAGAAGGAGATAGAAAGAGTCACTTACTCTAAAAAGGAGCGTCAAGGAAATTTGCTCCCGTTTGTTTCTGCTTCTGCAGCATATCAGCGTGCAGTTAAGAAACAAAAAATGTACTTGGATGGATTTAACATGTCAAGCATGTTTTCTCCTATACTTAATTATGCAATGCAGCAAACAATTATTCAGAATCCGCCTCCTGCTGAAGTTGTTGAAGCACAAGCCGCTTACGACAATGCCAGCAGAACCGGAGATGGAAGTATCGAAGTTGGACGCGACAACACTTTCAATGCAGGGATTTCGGCTAGCCTTCCACTTGTCGCCCCATCGCTTTGGGCTACATTGAAAATGAGCGATATTGAACTTGAGCAAGTAAATGAATCAGCTCGCGCGTCCAAGATCTCTTTGTATAATCAAGTGAAGAAATCGTATTATGGTATCTTAATGGCACAAGATTCATATAGTGTTATCGAACAAAGCTACAACAACACTATTGAAAATGCCAAAGTCATAAGCAACAAATACAAACAAGGCATAGTCTCTGAATTTGAATGGATTAGAGCAGACGTTCAAGTAAAGAATGCACAATCGAATTTAGTATCAGCTGAAAGCGCGGTAAACACGGCTAAACTTCAATTGAAGATGCTAATGGGTATCGATATGTATACAGAAATAAATGTTGAAGGAAAATTGTCAGATTTTGAATCGACAATGTATGGTGATGTCATGTCAATTGACACAAGTAAGCTGAATGAGAATTCTGACTTAAAATTATTTGAGATTCAAAAAAAGCAATTAGCTCAATCTTTGAAAATTCATGAAGCTTCACTTTTACCTACTTTAGCCGCAAGCTTCAATTATCAGTATATGTCAATGGTAAATGACTCTACGACGTTTAATAAAGACCAAAAATGGTTTCCAACTTCAACGCTAGGCATTAATTTGTCTATACCAATTTTTCAAGGAGGAACAAAATATTACAAAGGAAAACAGATTAAGGTTCAATTGAATGAACTTGATTTCCAAAAATCAAATCTTGAGAGAAGCATTCAGCTACAAGCTATTACTTATATGGATAACATTAAAAAATCGCTCAAAAAAATTGAATCAAACAAAGAAGGTTTGCGTCAGGCCGAAAAAGCGGTTTCTATTTCAAAAAAAATGTATGATGTTGGTTCGAGCACATTCTTGGATA
>JBBIID010000444.1:0-2724 GCA_037446675.1 Paludibacter sp. | reverse complement strand
CCCGCTGTTTCTTTTGATAAAGCATAATATAATCGGTATTGGAAGCTTTTTCGGGCAATTGAAGCATTTTGTCCATCTCTGCGATTTCTGCTTCGAGATTTGATATACAAACTTCAACTTCTTCCACAGCTTTTTCAGCTTTCCTTATTTTTCGGCTAAGTTCTTTGCGGGCTTCGTACGAAAGTTTATTTTCTGAAACTGCCTTTTCCTTCATTTCAGTAGTAGTTTTCAGCGAATTTGAAATTTCCAAATCGCGCAAACTGTCCATTTTTTTATACTGTAAGAACTCGTAAATGCCACCCAAATGTTCGCGGACTTTCTTATTCCCGAACTCGTACACTTTGGTCACCAATCCATCCAAAAACTCACGGTCGTGAGACACAACAATCACCGTTCCGTCAAAGGCTTTTATTGCTTCTTTCAGCACATCTTTCGAGCGCATATCGAGGTGATTGGTAGGCTCATCCAAAATCAACAAATTGACAGGTTCCAGCAACAAACGAATCATAGCTAATCGGCTTCGTTCACCTCCCGATAGCACTTTTACTTTCTTATCAGACGCTTCGCCGCCAAACATAAACGCCCCCAGAATATCCCGAATTTTTGTGCGAATATCACCGACAGCTACATAGTCAATTGTCTCGAATACAGTTCGCTCTCCATCGAGCAAAGATGCCTGATTTTGAGCAAAATATCCTATTTTCACATTGTGACCAATTTTCAATGTACCACAATATTCAATTTCGCTCATAATACACTTCACCAGCGTACTTTTTCCTTCACCGTTTTTGCCTACAAACGCAACCTTTTCTCCACGGTTAATAATCAATCCGATATTATCCAGAATCAATTTATCACCATAGGCTTTTGATAAATGTTCAATTTCCACAGGAATGCTTCCTGATCGTGGAGCAGGAGGAAATTTGAGATGTAGTCTGGAATTATCTTCCAAATCAACTTCAAGTCGTTCAATCTTATTCAGTTGTTTGATACGCGACTGAACCTGAACCGCTTTAGTCGCTTTTGAGCGAAAACGTTCGATAAAATCTTCCGTATCCTGAATCATTTTTTGTTGGTTCTCGTAAGCTCTTACCTGCTGCTCGTGTCTTTCCTTGCGAAGAACCAGATATTTTGAATAATTAACGTTGTAGTCGTAAATTTTCCCTAACGAAATCTCAATTGTACGTCCCGTGACAGCATCAATAAATGCACGATCGTGTGAAACAAGAACAATAGCACTGTTCGAAGTAACAAGAAAATTCTCAAGCCATTGAATTGACTCTATATCAAGGTGGTTTGTAGGCTCATCGAGCAATAGAACTTCAGGTCGTTGAAGCAGAATTTTTGCTAATTCAATGCGCATGCGCCACCCACCGCTAAACTCAGAACACTGACGTTCAAAATCACTTCTTAAGAAGCCAAGTCCTAAAAGCGTTTTTTCAATTTCAGCATAAAAGTTTCCGTTTCCAATAATTTGGAGTCGTTCATTTTCATGTGAAAGTTTATCCAACAGTTGATGGTATTCCTCGCTTTCGTAATCAGTACGTTCTGCAAGTTCAATATTTAATTGCTCTATTTGTTGCTGTAAATCAGTGATATGTTCAAAGGCCTTTTCTGCTTCCTGCAAAACAGTAGTTCCTTCATTATGAATCATGTGCTGTGGAAGATACCCGATTGTAGTATCTTTAGGCAAAGTGACGCGTCCTCTGGTAGGAGCTTGTTTGCCTGCAAAAATTTTGAGAAGAGTTGTTTTGCCTGCTCCATTTTTACCTACAAGCGCAATCTTATCTTTTGGATTGACCAAAAAACTTATCTCATCAAAAAGTGGCGATCCGCCGAATTCCACTGTAAGTTGCTCAACAGAAATCATGTAAGAATAGATAGAAAGAGGTTAGTTATTTAGGTTTTCTTTAAATTGCTTCTTGTCAACCAATCTCCACAGCATATATGTCAGAGAGAAAGCAATAATAAATGTAATGGATACAAGTAAGCCGATGGACCAGTTACGGCCAATTAAACCTAAACCAATAAAAAATAAAGATACACACAGCAAGACAAAAGTTACCTGTCTGTGTTTAAGTCCAGCCTTCAACAATAAATGATGAATATGATTTTTATCCGGATGAAATGGTGAAACTCCTTTTTTTATTCTAGTAGTCATTACCCGCAATGTATCAAATAATGGGACAGACAAAACGCATATCGCTACAGCAGGAGCTGCACTTATGAAAAATTGAGGCGGTATTGATTTAAGTGCATTTAATTTACAAAATTCAAATACATATAATGCAACCATATAACCTAAAAGTAAAGACCCCGAATCACCCATAAATATTTTGTTCTTGCTCCCAAACACATTATACAAAAAGAAAACTACAAGCGAGCCTACCATTGCATAAGCAGAAATGGACAGAATTATGTTGCCTGTAATATGAAAGTATATTGCGAAAAATATACTATATAAAGCACCTAGACCAGATGCTAATCCATCCACCCCATCTATAAGATTTAATGAATTCATTATCACAATAAAAACAAAAAAGGATAAAAAGTAACTCACAAAGAGTGGTAATTCATTTATTCCTAAAAAGCCATGTAAATGAGTCAATCTGACATCAGAAACTACAATCAGAAAAAAAGCAGATGTTAATTCTCCAATAAGCTTCCAAATTGGCTTCACATCAATCAAATCATCGACAAAGCCAACTATAAGAATTATAAAAA
>JBBIID010000443.1:0-2729 GCA_037446675.1 Paludibacter sp. | reverse complement strand
TAACCACCGATGGAGAACCGAGCACGTTTACTTCTTCAGGACCAAGTTATGATGGTCGTGTAAAACCCGAAATTAGTGCTGTTGGAACTTCTACAGCGTTGATAAATGTGAATGGTGAGCCTACTAACGGAAATGGAACTTCATTTGCGTCGCCTGTGATGGCAGGCATGATGGCTTGTTTGTTACAATTATATAAAGAAAATGAAACCAACCCGAGTTTGGAAACCTTGTTTCAATCTGTATTTAAAAGTGCAAATTACTACACGAATCCAACAGATTTAATGGGCTATGGAATTCCTAATTTTGTATTAGCGGAGCAATATCTGCCAATTCCGATTACAAGGGTAAATCCGGATAGTACGTCGAACGAACTTTTCACTTTGTCCTATAATTCTGATTATAATTCTTTGTTAATTAAGTTTACGCAAAAAGATAGTTTGCTGGATGCAAATGTGAGGATTTTTGACATTACCGGACAAATGTTGTTTAATGCGCGGGACGTGAAAGATGATTTGGTTGTAAATACAGGCAAACTTTCGGGTGGAATATATGTGGTGAACGTACTGAATGCCGGAAGATCCAGATCGAAAAAAATATTTTTCAGATAAAGATTTCTTACCTTTGCGCATATATATAAATTTTATATAACTAATGACTTCGATTTCGTTATCAGAACTAACAGCGCAAATACAAGAAACTATTCGTTATAACTTTAATTCATCTGTTTGGATTAGAGCTGAAATAAGTGACCTCAGGGAAAATCCCGGAGGTCATTGTTATTTGGAACTGATAGAAAAAGATTCGGAATCGGATGCATTGCTCGCCAAAGTAAAAGCAACGATTTGGTCGGCGACCTACAGGATGCTGAAACCGTATTTCGAAAGCTCTACCGGACAATCGCTACGCTCGGGGTTGAATGTGTTGATTGCTGTAACAGTAGAGTTTCATGAGGTTTATGGTTTTAGTCTGAATGTTCGCGATATTGATCCTACTTTCACGATTGGCGAAATGGCTGCTCGCCGTTTGCAAATCATTCGTCAGCTAGAGGCGGATGGTATTGCCGATATGAACAAGCAGTTGGATTTTCCAGAACTTCCACAGCGTTTGGCAATTATTTCGTCGCCTACAGCAGCCGGATATGGTGATTTTTGCGATCAGCTACAACAGAACAATTCCGGTTTTGTGTTTTATCAAAAATTATTCCCGGCCACAATGCAGGGCGATCAGGCTGAAAAATCGATTATTTCTGCATTGGAAAAAATATACGAAAATGCCGATCTTTTTGATGTGGTTGTTATTATTCGGGGAGGAGGAGCAACGACCGATTTGGTTTGCTTCGACTCGTACGATTTGGCATTGAATTGTGCTCAGTTTCCTTTGCCAATCATTGCCGGAATCGGACATCAGCGGGATGTTTCCATTCTCGATATGGTGGCAAATAAAAGCGTGAAAACTCCTACTGCGGCTGCCGAATTCTTAATCTCAAGAATGCAACAGCTAAAGAATGATTTGATTAATGTAGTTGCTGATATTCAGAATATTGTTTTGCGAAAAATTGAAACAGAAAAAAGATTTATTGAACAAACCCAACTGAAAATAAAAATGATTTTACGAAATTGGGTCGTGTCAAAATCGCACTTGCTCGAAAAACAAAAAAGCCGATTGAAATCAGTAATTCGATTGGAAATGATGAAGCAAAACAATCTGTTGCTGATGCTCGAAAAGAATATCGAAACTCATTCACCAACGTTTCTTCTGAAACATGGTTATACAATCACAAGTGTCAACGGGAAACGGGTAACTTCGGTGAAACAAGTTAAGAAAGGCGATAAAATTCGTACTTTTGTAGCAGATGGCGATTTTGGAAGTGAAATAACAGAAATATAATTTATGTCGAAAATTTCTCTCGAAAACATGGAATTTTATGCTTTTCATGGCGTTTTGGAGCACGAAAAGCAAATAGGAAACACTTTCCTTGTGTCGATTGTCATGGATATTGACACAACAAAAGCAGGAAAATCGGACGATTTGGAAGATACGCTGAATTATCAGTTGGTGTATGACGTGGTAAAAAAAGAGATGAATATCCCTTCAAAACTGATCGAGCATGTAGGACAACGCATTACAGATGCTCTTTTCGAATCTTTCTCTCATATTAAAGAACTCACTGTGCGTCTATCGAAATTGAATCCGCCATTGGGGGCAAAAGTGGAAAAAGTAACGATTGAACTGTATCGGTGTCGTTAAAATTCACTTATTTGTGTAAGAATATTGTTTAAATATGTAGATTTTTGAATGCTTTTTAGTGCTAAATTCATTCAAAAAAGTTATCTTTGTGCATTAAACTAATACAAAATGTTAGTGCTGTTAATGGAACGCAGAAATCCTGCGTTCATTTTTTTTGTATATAATCAAATAAAATAATAATGTCAACAAAGGTATCAGAAAAAGGTCATCCAAAAGGTTTGTATATTCTATTTGCCACAGAAATGTGGGAAAGATTTAACTACTATGGCATGCGAGCCATCTTGGTTTTATTCATGACAAAAGCGCTTATGTTCGATAAGGCTTTTGCCTCCAGTTTATATGGTAGTTATACCAGTTTAGTTTATCTCACGCCGCTAATTGGTGGTTTCATTGCCGATAAATATTGGGGAAACCAGCGCTCTATAATTTCCGGCGGATTGATGATGGCTTTAGGTGAAATTCTCCTGTTTTTTTGCGGACAT
>JBBIID010000442.1:0-2772 GCA_037446675.1 Paludibacter sp. | reverse complement strand
TATCGCTGAAAGGATTCCTATTGGCTTTCGGTGGGGCTACGGGGCAAGCTGTAGGGCTGATATTAAGCAAAAAAGGAATGGGCAACTACGACCCTATTTCGGCTACGCAAATAAGAGCTATGTTCGGACTACTCAGCTTTTCGGTTTTAATTACATTTCTTGGTCGTTGGGGAAAACTGGCCAAAGCATTTACTCATTCGAGCGGAATACAGTCGGTCACTGTTGGTTCGTTCTTTGGTCCTTTTATCGGTGTTGCATTGTCGCTATTTGCCATCCAACAAACAAAAACGGGCATTGCTTCTACTCTCATGTCGTTGGTACCTATCTTTATTATTGTACCATCGGCTATTATGTTTAAAGAAAAAATAAAAGCCCGTCAGGTGATTGGAGCGATTATTAGTATTGGAGGAGCTAGTTTGTTTTTTATGTAAGTTTATAATTCGAAGGAATTTTTTTATCAATATTATTATTAAATTTGCATTCGCATTTAGGAAAGTTGCCGGAGTGGTCGATCGGGACGGTCTCGAAAACCGTTGTACGGGCAACTGTACCCAGGGTTCGAATCCCTGACTTTCCGCAAAAAGTAAAGCGGCTAAAACAAAGTTTTAGCCGCTTTACTTTTTTTATGTTCTGTTATTTAGATCAATCCTTTCTGTGCAAGCAATTTTTCCATTTCCTCCTGCACTTTTTGAGCTTCTGCGCGGGCAGCAGTAGCATAATCCGCTTCTGACGAAGCATAAATGATTTGTCGTGACGAGTTTACTAACAGTCCGCAAGTATTGTTCAATCCGTATTTTGCCACTTCTTCCAGACTTCCTCCCTGAGCTCCAACTCCGGGAACAAGAAGAAAATGATCAGGAATAATGGCGCGAACATCGGTAAGCATTTCTGCTTTGGTTGCTCCCACTACATACATCATATTTTCATCATTGCCCCATTTCAGAGAGGTTTTCAACACTTTTTGGAACAAAAACTCGCCACTTTCTTCGTCACGAATAAACTGGAAATCGTAAGCCCCTTTGTTTGAAGTCAGAGCAAGCAAAGTAACCCATTTACCTTCGTAAGTAAGAAATGGAGACACAGAATCTTCACCCATGTAAGGAGCAACAGTTACAGAATCGAACTCCATATTGCCAAAGAACGTTCTGGCATACATAGCCGAAGTGTTACCAATATCGCCACGTTTTGCGTCTGCAATAATAAACTGATCCGGATATTTTTCGCGAATATAGCTTACTGTACGTTCCAACACATCCCAACCTTCTAATCCGATACTTTCGTAAAATGCCAGATTTGGTTTGTATGCTACACAAAGATCGACAGTTGCATCGATAATTGCTTTATTAAATTCAAAAATTGCATCGTCGCTTTCGTCAAACAAATGCTCTGGTATTTTATTTACATCGGTATCCAACCCTACGCAAAGAAATGACTTTTTGCGCTTAATATTTTCAAATAATTCCTGTTTGGTCATCTTTTTGTTTACTATTTATTCATTTACTATTTACCAGTTTATTATCTCCAAATTATCTCATCAACACATCACCAGATCATCGCATCAAAGTTCACTTTCTTTCAAACGTTCGGCATTTTCAGCGACAATCAATTGGTCGATAACTCCCTGAATTTCACCTCCCATAAACGACGAAAGATTATAAATCGTATAATTGATTCTGTGATCTGTAATTCTTCCCTGAGGATAATTATAAGTGCGAATTTTTGCAGAACGGTCGCCCGTAGAAACCATCGTTTTACGTTTCGAACCTATCTCGTCGAGATATTTTTGATGCTCAATGGCATAAATACGCGAACGAAGCTCGATCATTGCTTTAGCTTTGTTTTTGTGTTGCGATTTTTCGTCCTGACATTGCACGGTAATTCCGGTGGGAATATGCACCAATCGGATGGCCGAATATGTTGTATTTACCGACTGTCCGCCCGCTCCCGAAGAACAAAACGTATCCACACGTACATCGGATTCTTTCAATTCAATATCAAATTCTTCTGCCTCTGGCAATACAGCCACTGTTGCTGCCGAGGTGTGAACACGTCCTTGTGTTTCTGTTTGTGGAACACGCTGAACACGATGAACGCCTGATTCATATTTCAAAGTTCCATAAACATTTTCGCCCGAAACAGTGAAAATAATTTCTTTGAAACCGCCGGATGTTCCTTCGCTTATGTTCGTAATTTCTGATCGCCAACCTTTCGATTCGCAATATTTTTGGTACATTTTAAACAAATCGCCTGCAAAAATTGCCGCCTCGTCACCACCGGTACCTCCACGAATTTCCACAATAGCATTTTTGTTATCTTCCGGATCGGCAGGTATAAGCAACAATTTTATGTTTTCCTCCATTTCAGGAATCTTCGGCTCAATTTCATCAATTTCACCCTTGGCCATTTCCCTCATTTCAGGATCAGTTTCAATTTCCAGCAATTCTTTCGCTTCCTTAAGGTGAGAAAGAGCGGTTCTGTATTCCTTTTGAGCCTCCATTATCTGCTCCAGCTCACGATATTCTTTGTTGAGCTTTACAAAGCGTTTCATGTCACTGATTACAGACGGGTCGGTAATTAACGTCGAAATCTCTTCGAATTTATGTTGTAGTCCTTCTAACTTTTCTAAAAGTGTCTTTTCTGCCATTTGTATTTTGAAATCGTGAAATATAATAAAATCTAAGTTAGTCTTGTTTAGCTCTTTTTTCAGCTTCTTCTTTTAAGTTTAATACGAATCGCCGGAGTCGCCATTCGGCAATTTCTTTATATTTTGAT
>JBBIID010000441.1:0-2782 GCA_037446675.1 Paludibacter sp. | reverse complement strand
ATTATTTTTCTCTGTTTGGTATGGAAGTTTAAATTGCTTCCAACCTATTTCATGATCCTCTGGTGACCACATTGTGGCAGATTTGTACCGTAAGCTTATATTAAGAAAGTACTCGTTACCGGCATTAAGAGATGGTTGTTGAACATTTATTTTTAAAGCTTTAGTTTGCAAAGGTTCTACATCTAAATTTTGAATAGTTCCCGATTCCAAAACAGATGAGTCTGCAATTAATTTCCAATCTAAATAAAACTGATTAAGATTGGTGAAAAGAAACTGATTAGTAATTGTGAAATCTCCTGTTTCGATGTCCACTGGGTTTAATCTAAAATTTTGATAGAGATATTTGACCTCATAAAATTCAGGTTCAGGTTTTCTATCGGCTCCAACTAATCCGTTCAAAGCTTCCACCGAACTGTTGGGATTATCACCCCAGTCACCTCCCCATGTATATTTGTTGTTCATCCAAAGTGCATGATCGTTATATTCCCAAATAAATCCACCTTGTGCCTGAGGGTTTTTATCGAAAGCGTCGATGTAATCCCACATGGTTCCCATGCTATTTCCCATTGCTATTGAATATTCGCACAAAATATATGGACGAGCTGGATCTTTATAATTTCTTACCTTATTAGTCTCAGGATACATGTTGCTGTAAACGTCTGTCCATGTATTGTCGCCTTCGTAATGCACTTGCCGGCTTGGATCAGTTTGGTGTGCATAATCTGTCATTAATTTGAAATTAGAGCCCTGACCAGATTCATTTCCTAATGACCAAAATAAAATTGATGGGTGGTTTTTGTCTCGCTGAATCATGCTTTTTATTCGGTCAAGGCAAACAGGTGTCCAATCGGGATTGCTTGCAGGTATTTTATCAGACGCTCCGTGTGATTCTAATCCGGTTTCATCAAGGACATAAAGTCCATACTTATCACATAAATCATACCATATGGGTTGATCAGGGTAATGGCTTGTTCTTACTGCGTTGATGTTAAATTGCTTCATTAGTTTTATGTCATATTCCATTATTTCAGGAGTTATTGACCGCCCTAATAATGAATGAAATTCATGTCTGTTAACTCCTTTGATGTTGAGTCGTTTCCCGTTGATCAAAACTAACCCATTTTTCCGTTCGAACTCTCTAAAACCGATTTTTGAACTTTCTGTTTCAATGATATTTCCATAGCTGTCTTTCAAAATCAGGATAAGTGTATATAAGTTTGGATCTTCTGCAGACCATTTTAAAGGGTTTATGACAGGTCGATTTTGAGTGACGACTGCTATTGAATCGGTAAAATTAATTGTTGATGAGAGAGGAGGGAGTATTTCGGAATTAGAGTCGTCATAAAGTGCGCTCTCAATAGTGTAACCGGCTGGCATATTTTTGGAGAAATCTCTAATTTTCATATTTAATTTCAAATCTGCATTTTGATAATTTGCATCCAAATCGGTTATTACGCTAAAATCATTTAAATGTATTTTAGGTGTTGAATACAAAAATACATTTCGATAAATACCGCTTAACCGTATAAAATCCTGATCCTCTAGCCAACTTCCATCGCACCAACGGTACACTTCTGCCGATATTTGATTTTCTCCGTTATGCAGATATTGAGTTATTTTGAATTCAGCAGGTGTGAATGAATTTTCGCTATATCCTACATATTGTCCATTGACCCAAATGAAAAAAGCAGACTCTACGCCTTCGAAATGCACGAAAACTTCTCTGTCGGACCAATCCTGTTGTATAGTAAATGTTTTTCGATAAGCACCGACAGGGTTATAGACTGTAGGTGCAATTGGAGGTTGAGGATTTTCGTAGCCGATCCATGGATAAATTGGATAATCGTAACCTTGAAGTTGCCAACTGGATGGTACTTGAATTTCTTTCCATTGACTGTCATCATAATTAACATCGTAGAAATCCGCAATTCTTGTTGCTGGATTTTTTACCCAAGCAAATTTCCACATTCCATTTAAAGATTGGTAATATGGAGATTCTAAAGGGTTATTGACCTTAGCTTGTTCAATATTTTGATATGGCATTAGAGTGTTGTGAGCAGTCTCACGATTTTCCTGAAAAAATTTTGGCTGGTTGTACCATTGTTGCGAAAAAGAGCAAAATTCAATTAAAACGAAAAAATAAGTGAATACTACGGATCTAGGCCAGTGATTTCTATTAGAAATGATTTTTTTCATGATATTTTAGTATTTAAAGTTTATATTTTTTGCTGATTATACGATATATAAATGTATAGGTGCTTCATTGTAATTTATCGAATAATTGTATGTATCATATATATTTCTATTTGTATTATTAAATGTACAAAGTACATTTAATAATACAAATAGAAATATAATTATCAATGCCAAAATATTTATGAAAATTTTAATTTGTTTGCAGATGGAGAATAAATATAAAATGGATTATACATAAATTATGACAAGCATTTTATAGGGGATGGTAAATTAAATGTAAATCAAAAAAATAAGTTTAAATGATAAGGATAGTATTATGTCTAACTCGAAAGTTTTACAATTCTATCAAAACTGGCCTTTTTACTACTTTTTCTGAATTTGAAATAGTAAGCTCCGCGCTTGGAGCTATCAGTTTCTTTTAGTGCAGTTTGTTCTAGTACTTTAAGTGATGCGATTTTTTTTCTAAAGTTTCCTGAATCAAATTTTCGTTGAAAAATTGCATTATATAAGCTAAGTAACATAGAAAGAGTGAATAGTTCAGGCAACAAATCTTTACCAACAAGCTCTGTGCTTGCTTTATGTTGAA
>JBBIID010000440.1:0-2794 GCA_037446675.1 Paludibacter sp. | reverse complement strand
TTCATAAGGAATCTGACTTTTTTCTTTATGAACTTTCTAACTTTATGAACTAATTCTTATCTCAGTTCGGTATTTTTGTAGAAATTCTGATCGCTGTAATCAAGATTTTCTCCGGCCATTCCCCAAATAAAGGTATAATTGCTGGTGGCAGCGGCTGAGTGAATCGACCATTCGGGAGAAATAACGGCTTCGTCGCCTTTCATCCATATATGGCGTGTTTCGGTAGGTTCGCCCATAAAGTGGCAAACTGCATTTCCTTCCGGTACTTCGAAATAGAAATACGCTTCCATTCTGCGGCTGTGGGTATGTGCCGGCATCGTGTTCCAGACACTTCCGGGAGCAAGTTCGGTCATTCCCATTTGCAATTGGCATGTTTCCAATACTTGTGAAACGACCATTTTGTTGATGTTTCTGTGGTTCGAAGTTTCCAATGAACCTAATTCCATAACCAAAGCATCTGCTTTTGTTATTTTTTTATCAGGATATGTTTTGTGTGCGGGAGCTGAATTGAAGTAGAATTTAGCAGGATTTGCTGCATCTAAACTTTCAAAAGTAACCTTTCTGTCGCCTGCACCAAGGTATAGCGCTTCTTTGTAGCCCAATTCGAAAATCTGTCCGTCAACAGTGATTTGTCCTGCTCCACCTACATTGAAAGTTCCAAATTCACGGCGTGAAAGGAAATAATCTGATTTAAGCGGGTCGATTGTTTCGAGCGAAAGAACTTCGCCAACAGGCATTGCACCACCAACTAACAAACGATCGTAAAGGGTGTAAACCATATTTACTTCGTTTGCTGTAAATAGTTTTTCAACTAAATATTCTTTTCTTAATCTCGCTGTTTCATAGCTTTTTGCATCCGTGGGATGTGATGCATATCGAATCTCATAGTTCGTTTTCATTTTATTCTGATTTTATATTGTATATTTTTTTTACAAAAGTAGATAAAATATTTGATTGGTCGACCAGTTTTGGGCTGGATTAATCACAAAACAAATAATATGCACTATATGTTTTGTGAAATTTTACAAGGTCGATTGCAAAGGTACAATATAAAATTCAAACTGGTATACCAGTTTTGTTCAAATTTTGATTGAATTTGTTTAAAAAATGACTAGATTAAAATGAGTGGAGAAATTTATTTTAGTTGCAGCATCCAAGCCAGATTAACTGATAAATTCACGTTATTGGACGTGTCGAAATAGTCGACTTTTCGATTGGAGAAGACATCGGTGAGACTATAATTGGCTCTGGTGTCGAGCTGTAAAACGTTTTTCTTTATTTTGAACATGAGACCCAATCCGGCACACAATCCATAGTCAAATGGATTTTCTACGGCAGTAATGTGTTGTGTTTGCGTAGAATTTACAGTGTTGTTGACAAGAACTTTTTCGGAAATTAAATACGAAATTTTTGGGCCGATATTGAAAAAGAAACGCGTTTTATTGCCAAAGTATAAATGAGTTAAAAAAGGTAGCTCAATATAATTCAATTGCCTTTCGTAGTTTGAATTTTCGGACCAACCACGTTGAGAATAATTCAACTCTGCTTGCATTCCTACATTTTTTTCGGAAATGTATCGGAAAACAAATCCTCCATTGTAACCCAGCAGATAACTTTGCGACACAGCCGGTTTAAACATAACCATCGATCCGATAACGCCATGCGAAGTTCCGATGTATATTTCTGGCTGTTCTAAACGCGATTGAGAAAATAGTGCAGTTGAAACGAAAACGAGTAGCACAAATAGAATATTTCGCATGTTCTTAATTTCTTTTGTCTTCGGTAAGGTAAAGTTGTTGATTAACAAATCCTGAGTGTTCTGATTTTCGTTCGAATGCAGGTTGGGATTGAATCCAGTTTGAATTTGCTCTTAACGATAGTTTTTCCGGAAGTTTGGTTCCGTATTTTGATAATAATCCTACAAAATAAGAGGTGATATCGTAACCCAGTAAGTCGTATCGGGGAGTGTCGGCCGATGCATTCCAACCAAAGTTGTCAGAGAATTTCTGATTGAAGGCGGAAAGCTGTCCCTGATCGACGGTGGAAATAAAAGGCGAAATAAGTATGCTTTTTGCTAGTTTTTCGGGTTGATCCTTCCAACTGTATTGAGCATACAGCGTAACATCATATTGTGCTGATATATTTTTTAAAGCATTCATGTACGGATTTACGTAAGCAAACTTATCGGTGTTGAAAATGATCAGATTTTTTGTGTCTTTTTTCAAAACCGAAGTAAAGTCGGCATTATCCGATACTGTAAGATTCAGCACCGAAAATTCTTTTTTAATATCCGATAAATTGCGTCTGAGTGTTTGAGAAAAAACTTTTCCGTCGTCGAAATAGCTGATATCCTGAATGTCGACAAAAACAATATTCGTTCTTTTATATCTTCCGTTTATAAGCTCGGTTGCAAATTTTATTTCACTTTCGGTTCCGGGATTGAATTGGAATAAATATGGGTTATAATCAATTTCGGACACTTTGGACGAGAATGGAATCAGTGTTTTTATTTTGTTCTCTTTTGCAAAGTTGCCCATTATTCCAACCTGATTGCTGTAGGCCGGACCTATTATTATATCCATCGATTTTAACTCACCATTGGAAAGGACTTCTTTTAATTTATCTTCCGTTTTTCCGGTGTCGTAAGTGTAAATTTGCAACGAAACACCTTTTTCTTTGGCTTCGTTCATTGCAATAAGAGAACCCGCATAGAAATTCATAAACCTGTCAGGATTACTGTCCGTTTTCGAATTATCCAACATAAAAGGGAGCAGATATGCGATTCGTAATGTTT
>JBBIID010000439.1:0-2795 GCA_037446675.1 Paludibacter sp. | reverse complement strand
GCCATTATCATTTGTTTCTTCGGCGACATAGTGCTGAGTGGATAAATAATGGGAGTGGCATACATCCAAAGTTGAACAACAAAAGTAAACAGAAGAGTTAAATCTCTGTATTTTGTGGTCATCGATGAGATAATAATACCAAAACCCAGCGCCAATCCTGCTAACATTATTATTAACAAAGGAATCAGCAATATATAAATATTAGGTGTAACTGTAACCCCAGTTAAAACGAAGTAAATATAAACGGCAATAAACATTAAGAACTGAATGCCCATACGCACTAGATTTGAAGATACCGTTGCCAATGGAACAATCAAACGTGGAAAATATACTTTCCCAAAAATATTCTGGTTTGTAGTAAAAGTTGAAGATGTTTTATTCAGACAATCAGCAAAATACTGCCAACAAACAATTCCAGCCAAATAAAAAAGAGGTTGAGGAAGTCCATCTGTAGGAATTTTCGCAATTCCTCCAAAAACTACCATATACATAATTGTTGTAATGGCAGGCTGGATAAAAAACCATGCTGGACCAAGAATAGTCTGTTTATATTGAGTGATAATATCACGTTTTACAAACATTGAATACAAATCGCGATATCGCCAGATTTCTTTAAAATCAACATCAAATAATTTATTCTTTGGTTTAATAACCGTGGTAAATTCCATCTATTTTTATTTTTTTTATTGTTGACGTGTTAAGGTGTTGAATCGTTTAATCGTTGAGTTGTTTGTTGAGTTGTTGAAACTTTACACATCTACACAATTACACATTTAAACGATTAAACACCTATTCACATTTAATACATTTCCACTACTCTTCTTATTCCTTCTTCAATACTAATGGCTGGTTTCCAACCGAGATTATTTAATTTAGATACATCTAACAATTTGCGGGGAGTTCCATCTGGCTTTGTAGTATCCCAAACGATTTCTCCTTTATAACCAACTGTTTTCTTTACAATTTCTGAAAGGTCTTTAATACTCAGATCTTCGCCACATCCTGCATTCACGTGAGATGGAGTAGTATCGGGCGCATCATAATTCAACAACAAAAACACACTTGCATCTGCCATATCATCTACATGCAAAAATTCGCGCATAGGTGAGCCTGTTCCCCATAATGTAATCGACACGTGTTCTGCATCGGATGAAATTCCATATTTTTTCAGAATATTCAATACAACATCCATATTGAAAGTGCCATCGACACCTTCTATCGGACGTTTATTCAAATCTTCCCGCAAACCTTTTTCATCATTTTCCATTAGGAATTTTCCTAACGTCATTTTGCGGATGAGAGCAGGTAAGACATGCGATTTCTCAAGATCATAATTATCATTCTGTCCATACAAGTTAGTAGGCATAATGGATATAAAATTGCAACCGTATTGAGCATGATAAGCCTCACACATTTTTATTCCAGCAATTTTTGCAATGGCATAAGGTTCGTTGGTGCTTTCCAATAATCCGGTAAGCAATGCACTCTCATTCATTGGTTGAGCTGCATCGCGAGGATAAATACACGAAGAGCCCAAAAACAAGAGTTTTTTCACTCCGTTTAAATAACTATGATGAATGACGTGATTCTGTATTTGCAAATTTTCGTATATAAACTGTGCTCTATAAGTGTTATTCGCAACAATTCCACCTACTTTTGCCGCAGCAAGCGCCACATAATCAGGCTTTTCTGCTCTAAAAAAATCAGCCACATCATTTTCATTCAGCAAATCCAATTCTTTCGACGATCGTGTTACAAAGTTTGTAAAACCTCTATCTTCCAAATTCCGTTTTATAGCAGAGCCAACCATTCCAAGATGACCTGCTATATATATTTTTGCGTCTTTATTCATTTTATTCAAAATAATTCAATATCCTAAATCCGCCATCTTTCAGGTACGTTTCTTTTTTCATCAGCTTAACATCGGATTTCATCATATCTTCTACCAAACCTTTTAAATCATATTCCGGTATCCAGCCAAGTTTTGTGCGCGATTTTGTTGAATCGCCAATTAATAAATCCACTTCTGTCGGACGGAAATAATTCGGATCAACTTCAACCACCGATTCTTTTTTGGCTTTCAATGCTTCCAAAAACTCTGCTCCAACTTCTTTTACAAATACAGCTTCATCTATCGAAGCAATATAACCTTTTTCATCAACTCCTTCTCCTTTGAACTCTATTTTCACACCGATTTCGCCAAAAGCCATTCGTACAAACTCGCGTACTTCAGTAGTAATTCCTGTAGAAATAACGTAATCGCTCGGTTCGTCTTGTTGAAGTATCAAATACATTGCTCGTACATAATCTTTAGCATGACCCCAGTCGCGTTTCGACGATAAATTTCCGAGATATAGCTTATCCTGCATTCCCATTACAATTCGGGCAGCTGCGCGTGTTATCTTACGGGTAACAAATGTTTCACCTCGTAAAGGTGATTCGTGATTAAACAAAATCCCATTACTTGCGTGAATATTATAGGCTTCACGATAATTTACCGTGATCCAGTAAGCATACATTTTTGCAACTGCATATGGCGAACGTGGATAGAATGGTGTTGTTTCTTTTTGAGGAACTTCCTGAACCAATCCGTACAATTCCGAGGTGGAGGCCTGATATATACGTGTTTTCTTTGTTAAACCGAGTAAACGAACAGCTTCCAAAAGGCGTAAAGTTCCAATACCATCGGCGTTAGCTGTATACTCTGGTGTATCGAAACTTACTTTCACGTGGCTCATTGCAGCCAAATTATAAATTTCGTCAACCTCAATATAATATGGCATGGTCACATCGTG
>JBBIID010000438.1:752-2818 GCA_037446675.1 Paludibacter sp. | reverse complement strand
TATGATAAGGGATTTGCCTTTCAGAATGTTGTTTATCGGTACAGGATACGCTAAAGATGAATTAATGGAGCTAACCGAAAATTTAGGGTTAAGCTCTAAAATAAATTTTTTAGGAGTAATTACTGAGCGAGAAAAGCTGAAAAAGTATTATGCAGCGGCAGATTTGTTTCTATTCCCATCGTTATACGATAATGCCCCGCTGGTTATAAGAGAGGCCGCCGCTTTACATACACCTGCGGTTTTGGTAAACGGATCTTCATCTGCCGAGAATATCACAGATAATTATAACGGCTTCCTTATTGAAAATTCAGCAAAATCGCTGGCCGACAAATTAAGAAAACTGATTAAACAACCCGAATTCATAAAAGAAACCGGATTACATGCATCTCAAACCATTGCACGCTCGTGGGAAAATGTGACCGAGGAAGTTCTTGACCGATATCAAAGCCTAATGAAAAGATCATGGAGAAAATAACGAAATCATTCTCAGGAAAAAATTCGAATCCATTTAAACTTTCTCAAATACTTATTCCGATTGGCATTGGCTTGATTGTCGTCTGCTGGCTTTTTCTTAGCGAGTTCGATCCCAGCACATTCAGCGATGTAAAATTCAATCTGAGTAGTGTCGGGTACATTATCTTAGCATTTGTTTTTATGTTCGGGCGCGATTTTGGGATGATTTGGCGATTTCGCTTAATGGCAAACAAAAAATTATCGTGGGCACAATCATTCGACATTAACATTTTAAATGAGTTTACTTCGGCAGTGACCCCTTCGGCGGTTGGTGGTTCCAGTCTTGTTGTACTTTTTCTAAGCAAAGAAGGTTTAAGTGTTGGACGAAGCACTGCCATTATGATTACCAATCTTTTTCTGGACGAATTGTTTTTTATCATTATATGCCCTATAATATTTTTCATTGTTCCTGTCGATGAGTTGTTCAATGCTTCATCTGTTATTACAGCCACTATCGGTGTTGTATTTTGGAGCGTTTATGCTATTCTGGTTATTTGGACATTTATACTATACATAGGGCTTTTTCGTCGTCCCGATCTGATTGCGAAATTTGTTCAGCTTGTTTTCAAATTACCTTTTTTGCGAAAATGGCATTCTCAAATCGAACAATTTGCAGAAAACATGATCAATTCTTCATTGGAAATGGGTAGAAAGCCGGTTAGTTTTTGGCTAAAAGCATTTGGCACAACAGCCTTATCGTGGTCATCTCGATTTTTAGTCGTAAATGCTTTGTTTCTGGCTTTTACTTCAATCAACAATCAACTTATTATTTTTGGCCGCCAATTGCTTTTATGGATTGTTATGGTAGCGAGTCCAACTCCGGGTGGAAGCGGATTAAGTGAATTTGCCTTCAAAGAGTACTACAACGATATTGCTTTAGGAAGCGGTCCAATTCTGGTCATTACAGTCATTTGGAGGATAATTAGCTATTATTTGTATCTACTGCTAGGAATTTTAATCGTTCCCGGTTGGATCAATCGAAAGTTTTCGAAACCGGCTTTGGAAAAAGTGAAAAATGCAGAACAACAAACAATACAAACGAACAATTAACAAAATGGGATTCAAACTGATGAATCCCATTTTGCATTTTAAATAAATGGTTGTACTTTTGTAAACGTTACAAAAAAAATTGATTTAAAAAGATGATTAAAAGAGCGATTTTCAGTTTAATATTATTACTGTCAACTTTCAACATTGGTTACTCGTGTACCAACTTTTTGGTAGGAAAATCAGCCTCCATCGACGGCTCTACCATGATTTCATACAATGCAGATTCCTATTTCCTTTTTGTAGCATTATACTACCGTCCAGCAGCAACTTATCCCGCAGGAAGCATGGTTGATATTCATGACTGGGACACAGGAAAATATCTCGGAAAAATAAAACAAGTGGAAAGTACATATTCTGTCATCGGAAATATGAACGAACATCAACTTTGTATTGGCGAAACTACTTTTGGTGGCCGCCCCGAGCTTGCTGACACCACCGGAATAATGGATTATGGAAGTCTCATTTATACTGCTTTGCAACGAGCTAAAACAGCTCGCGAAGCT
>JBBIID010000438.1:0-737 GCA_037446675.1 Paludibacter sp. | reverse complement strand
ATGACCGATTTGGTTGCCGAATACGGATATTTCAGCGAAGGCGAATCTTTTTCTATTGCCGATCCGAACGAAGTATGGATTATGGAAATGATTGGAAAAGGCAAAAACAACAAAGGAGCTGTTTGGGTAGCACAACGCATTCCCGACGATTGTGTTTCGGCTCATGCCAATCAGGCCAGGATTACAACTTTTCCATACGACGATAAAAACAACTGCCTTTATTCCGAAGACGTAATTGCATTTGCCCGCGAGAAAGGATATTTCAAAGGAAAAAACAAGGATTTTAGTTTTTCCGATACCTATGCCCCACTCGATTATGGTGCTTTGCGTTTTTGTGAAGCTCGTGTGTGGTCTTTTTTCCGCAAAATAAATCCTGAAATGGATAAGTACATTTCTTACATAAAAGGAGATTCTCTTCAACGTATGCCACTTTGGATAAAACCGACTGCAAAACTCAGCGCTCAAAAACTGAAAGATTATATGCGCGATCAGTTTGAAGGAACCGAATTTGACATGACTAAAGGCATTGCAGCCGGTCCATTCGGCAGTAAACTTCGTTGCAGTCCGCTTACGTTTACGGTCGACAGCGTGGAATATGGCCACGAACGCCCTATTGCTACTCAACAAACCGGCTTTACTTTCATTGGACAAATGCGCAACTGGTTACCCGACTATATTGGTGGAATTCTGTGGTTTGGTGTGGACGATGCAGCAACCGCTTTGTATGTGCCCATGTA
>JBBIID010000437.1:0-2825 GCA_037446675.1 Paludibacter sp. | reverse complement strand
AATACAACGGCAAAGAGTTGGACCGCATGCACGGACTGGATTGGTACGATTACGGAGCGAGATTCTATGACCCGGCGTTGACCCGGTTTCATGGTGCTGACCCTAAAGCACACTTGATGCCTTCTTGGTCACCATACTCTTTTTGTTTTAATAACCCTTTAAAATTCATAGACCTTACAGGCGAAATACCTACCCCAGTAGAAGGAGCAAGTATAGCAGGTCATATCTATGATGGAAAAATTGGGGATGTTTTAGACGGGGATTGGCGTTTAGACAAAGTTTATACGAATAGTGAAAATCCTGCATATCGTTCAGGTTTATATTCAAGAACAGTAGATGGTGTGACTGAATATGCAATGGCTAATGCAGGAACATATTTTGAAAATAGCAAAAGAGGTCATGGCTCAATGTCTGAAGATATAGAGCAACCTTTTGGAGGCTCCGAAAATATGAAGGTCTCAATTGCGACTGCAAAACAAGTGAGTAGAGATGTTGGAGATAAAGAATTGACATTTATAGGTCATTCAAAAGGAGGTGCGGAAGCTGCTGGTAATGCATTAGCTACTAATAGAAATGCTTTATTATACAATCCAGCTGCTATAAATGCAGAAGCGTATGGATTAGATACTAAATCTTATACAGGAGCTGACAAAAATGGAATGACAGCATTCGTTGTTAAAGGCGATATGTTGAATAGTTTTATTAATCAGTTTTTTGCAAAGCCAATAGATAAAGTAGTATATCTTCCGCAACAATCAAAAAATCCTGTAACTAATCATCTTATTGACTCGATGATTAAAGCATTACAGCAGTATTATAAAATTAATGAGCAGAAGTAATGAGAAATTATATTTTAATTTTGTTACAAGCTTTGTTAGTTATAAGTTGTAACCAAAAAACAAAAGAAGAATTAACCGTGCAAGACATTGAAATATTTGAAAAAACGATTGCTTGGGATTTAATCCAGTCGGTTGATGAAAATGATGTTTCTAAAATTCAAAATATATTAAATGGAAACCCCAAATTGGTTAATTTTCAAGATCCTATTTTTGGAACAACGCCTTTAATGTGGGCTATTGGTGCTGAGAAATATCAATCAGCTGAAGCCTTGCTAGATAATGGAGCAGACCCAAATATAGTTTCAAAAATAGGCACTACAGCATTGTTTGAAGCTATTTCATTCTCATGGAATGACACTCAGGCAAATGAAGATCCCAAGTTTGTGAAATTGCTTTTGAATTATAAAGCAGACCCGAACATCAATTATTGTTCTTCAAAAATATATGGACAAACAGACCCCATTGAATGTGGCACAAGTCCTTTAATGTATTCTGTATCTAGAGGTTTTGAAAAAGTAAAATTATTGGTAAATGCTGGATCTACTATAAATTACAAGACCAAGTCAGGTAATACAGCAGCTTACGAAGCTCTATTAATGAAAGATGTAAACACCGCTCATTTTCTAGTAGTAGAAAAAAAAGCAAATATTACAGAGCCTGTCTATTCTTACAGCCTAAATGATGCAGATACTATTGATATTTCTAAACCGCATTATCCTGTTGATTTACTTTTAGATTGGACTTTTGAGATAAATAGTTCAGATTATCAAAAGAAAAAAGAAATAATAGCAGCGTTTAAAAAACAAGGTATTGATTACGAAAGTAGAAAGGCGAATATCAGCAATCTAATTGTAAGAAGAATAAAGAAAATGTACCCAACAGATTGGGAAAAATATATAAGTGAATATTAACCAAAAGCCCGATCAATCGGGCTTTTGGCATTTATAAGGCTGCGATATTTTTAAGTTTAACAGATTTAGTAAAGCCGTCCGGTACTTGCAGGATATGGCTTTTTTCTGTGTTTTCCATTTTTTATGTCAAACTTTTTGTGGCTGTGTTGCCCATGCTTCCCACCCGAAAAGCGGTACAGCAACAAAAGAAAAAATTTATTTTTTTTGTTAAATTTTTTTATCAAATCATTCATCTGCCTAATAACAATCAAACAATGGCAAAACCACAGGCGTATGGAGCTTCGCAGATTATGAATTATACACAGTGCTTTTTGTGCGTTTGCTTTTTTTGTTTTACTTCCTTTACCGCTTATAAAATCAAATCCCTGCGGGGCTTTTTCAGTTGAAAATAAAAAGGTTCTATAATAAAAAGTTATTTTTTCACTCAATGAATTGTGTCAAATTGGATATATTAAACACTCAATACTAAACGCTAAAAGTGGAGTATTGCAGACACACACACAAGAAAAAAAATGTGTAGTGGTTTTGTAATGTAGATCCGTTAGCCGGAAATTTCCATGGGCAACCAGCATATCTCTTTTAGAAATGATTTGAAGCGGTATAAGGAAAGCAATAAATATTTATTTTAGTTATTTTCGAAACTAGACTCACAGACTCCATGGATGGGATATATTATAAAAATCAATTATAGGCCGAATGATGAGAAAATATCATATAGTATGAATATTTACTCTAGCGTTATTGGTAGGATTACAGGGAACAATTTTTATCTTTGCTCAAAGTAACAATGCATATTTTGAATAGGAAAGATCAATGTTTAATATAGCTTTGTTTACATGTGCAGCAAGAAAATTAATATGGATGGATTATGTATTATATATGATTTTGAACCTTTATTTCAAAGGAAGTACAATTTCCTAGACGGAAGTCGTAGCATTACGCCCATCTACCAATATTATGCGCAAGATCATTTAGGAAATAACCGGGTCGTAGTGAATCAAAATGGAACTATAGAACAGATAACCCATTATTACGCCTATGGCCTGCCCTTTAGTGAGGGCTACGATACTTCACA
>JBBIID010000436.1:0-2828 GCA_037446675.1 Paludibacter sp. | reverse complement strand
TGGGAAATTTCTTTTGAGATAAAAACCAAAACTTGGGCAATTTGTTCAATCACTCTTTCTTCTATTTTTATCATTTGTATCATTGGCTCCATACCTCTCACGCTGGCAGGATTTCATTTTCTGACAAAAAAATGGATTAAACTGGAAAGCCAAACCGAGAAGATAGAAAAATATAGAAAATACGCTGTTTGGCGGCTGGTTATTATCGGAATAAGTATTGCCATTGGCGTATTTCTATTCTATATTATCCGCTCACAATCCATGATTTTTTGTGCAGGAATAGCAGCAATCGCTTTATTTTTCTGCAAACCAACGAAAGAAAAAATGATTTCCGAACTTCAACTTTTCGACGAAGAATAACTTTAAAAACTTTCCAACTTTATAAACTTTACGAACTTTACGAACTCTAATTATGGTAATAGCTGTAGATTTTGATGGCACTATTGTAACTCACGAATATCCGCGAATTGGAAAAGAAATTCCCTTCGCCATCGACACCCTGAAACGTTTACAACAAAGTCACGAGCATCAATTGGTGCTTTGGACAGTGAGAGAAGGCAAAGAACTTAGCGAAGCGGTGGAATTTTGCCGCAACCGCGGACTCGAATTCTATGCTGTAAACACAAATTATCCTGAAGAGTCAGCCAAAAGTAATGAGCCGCGAAAGCTGAAAGCCGATTTATTTATCGACGACCGGAATTTAGGCGGATTGCCCGATTGGGGCGTAATTTACCGCATGATAATGTCGAAGAAATTTTACGAACCGATTTCTACCGAAGTTCACACGGAGTATAATCTCTCGCAAAAAAAAGGATTTTTCGAAAAACTATTTGGCAGATAAACCAATAAATATACGATTGTAGATTGTAGATATACGATTAGATTTTTTCATCAAGATTAGAAAAAACTAAATTTGCTAGAAAACGAAAATATACGGCTAAGAGCGCTCGAACCTGAAGATCTTGAGCTGCTTTACAAATGGGAAAACGATTCCCGCTGGTGGGATGTGGGAAACACTCGCCAACCATATTCGCGTTACGCACTGAAGCAATATATTCTCCAATCTGACAAAGAAGACATTTACGAAACTCACCAATTGCGGTTAATGATGGTGGACGTAGCCACAGGCAATGTGGTAGGAACAGTGGATTTGTTTGATTTCGACTTACACAATAGCCGCATTGCTCTTGGCCTTTTTGTTGACGAAGCGTATCAGGGAAAAGGATTTGCAAAAGCCAGCCTTCAGCTTGTTGAAGAATATGTTTTCAACTTTCTGAAAATTAATCAACTTTATTGCCACATTGCCGAATCGAATACAGCCAGCCGAAAGATGTTCGAACAGCAACAATACGAAGCAAACGGCGTACTTAAAAACTGGATAAAGTCTGTGAATGGGTTCGAAAATATTATCGTTTTTCAGCAATTTCGCGAAAAATTTCTCGCATAAATAATTCCATAAAAGTTATTAAAATTAAAACAATAGGTTGCCTCTTTTGAGATAGAAGCAACCTATTGTTTTTGTTATATATCCGTTTGTAATCTCTACACACAACGAAACAAGATTCCTTCGAAAGCATTGAGAAATGAAAAAAATCAAGGCTCTTAAAATTAAGAAAACAAATCAATCCTAAATCAAATAAATGTTATTATATTTGGCGAAAAATTTAAGTAAAAATAATCTGAAAAAGCAGTTGAATATCCAATCAGTTAAATTTCTGTATGAGCACCTATGTTAAAAACGAAATCTTATCGTATTTTACAATGAATTAGGCATTTAATGAAATTCACGAATTGAGATAAAGTATATGTATCGACACCAAGGTGCTCATACAGGAATGTTATGCGCAATGCTAAAAAAAAGAAACCATAGATGAAATGATTTATTAACAAATAAATAGCCGACAATAATTTATACTTAAAACTAATAAAATGCAAACAAAATTCTACATTGACACTGAAACTAATGATGATGAATCATACAAGTTAGCCATGCAATTTGCATGTGAATTGTCAAAGAATGACACTGATGTAAAGAAAATTGTACTTTATATTCACACTAAACAAAACACTGGTTGGTTTGAGAAACTTTTTGGTTACGAAGTTGTAAAAGAACTATTTAATGGTTTGAAATTCAACGATTGTCCAGTAAACTTTATTTTTGAGACAAGACTGACATACAAAAAAGCACAATATGGTAACAAATCTGATATTGTGATTTGTTGTGGACTTGATTCTGATGAAATCTTAGAAATTGATGATTACCATTCGGTCAAATACATAATTGCAATTCCTTGGCTAAAAAAACTAACTGAGAAGTGGATAAAAACATGGAATGCTAAAGAAATATCAGGAAAAAGTGATTCACTGAATGAAAAATATCCAGAACCAAGTCCTATTGTGAAAATAGCAATGCAAAACTTGACAAAAACGATTAATATGTCTACTGGAATTCACCATCCAATGGACAACGAAAGGGCAAAAACGTATATAAAAGCCTTACATAAATATGAACCTGAATTAGACTCAAATTTAGTTGGTGCTTACTTGGTTAGAGAGTTAAATTGGGATACGAAGCATGCTAAAGAGATAGAAAAGCTAATCGAGACTCTTAATTCAGGGAAATTCTTTCGTGGAGGAGAAAAAACAGGATTGCAGAATTATTACAAGAAGTGGAAACAAGAATGTGAATAAGCAAAGCGCATAACACACGCCTATGTCCATTGGCGGCTTCAGTGCATTTCGGCGGCTTTGCTCCCGCATTCATTTTGTCGCATAGCGACAAAGAATGCTCACGCAAACCGCCAAATGCCCATAGCCTCGGTCGTTAG
>JBBIID010000435.1:0-2832 GCA_037446675.1 Paludibacter sp. | reverse complement strand
AGTGAAGTAAACTAAAACAAAAAAAATTCCTCCGACTTGCGGACAGCAATATCCGGCAAGCCAGTTTCACGATATCAACTTTGCCTTCGGGCCAACTACAATAACCACAAAAAATTTAAACTTATGAAAATGTCATTCTCACATCTTACCACCAAAGATCTGGCTGCGCTTTGCCAGCGGGTTATCGCCATTTCCGACGAACCAGCGTTCGCCGTTGTTGCCAACCATCCACTACTCGACATGCTGAAAGCAGAATACTCCGATTACGATAACATCTATACCAAGAAAACCTCCAGCGGGAAAGGCAAACTGCTCGCCGAGACCGACGATCTGCGCGACACTACATTCACCGCGCTCAAGAGTATATTATACGGACATTCGCGCGCGAAAGCTTCGCCCGTACAGCAGGATGCCGCCGACATTTATACCCTGATTGGGAAATATGGTACGGATTTGATAAAATATAAATATGCCGAAGAAACTGCCAGCCTGAAAAAACTGATAGAAGAACTCGAAAAGCCCGAAAACAAAGCTAAAATGCAGAATATGCAATTGTTGCCTGTATTCGACGAGCTAAAAGCCAATCAGGTAAACTTCGAAAAAATATTCAACGATGCAGCCGGAGAAAACTCAGAACTCAGACTAATGAGCTCTGCCAGCAGCACCCGTCATGAAGTGGAAGCGACTCTGCACACCTATTTGACCATGGTAAAAACGATGACTTCGCAACCCGGCTGGCGCGAACTGTATTCCAAACTCGACGAAGCCGTAAAAGCTGCTTTCAATAGCCACACAACAGCCAAAGCGGAAGCAGCGGTGTAGAATTATAGTTCACAAATTTTTATTTACACTTGCTGGCGCAGGTCTCCTGACCTGTGCAAAACAAAGGAAAAGTAAAAATGAAGTAAAGGATAATTGTATGGAATAAATGTCACGGGTCAGGAGACCCGCGCCAGCAGGGTAAGGTATAAGTACAATTATTATCATTAGCACGGGTCAAGAGATCTGTGCTAATGATAATAAATAGAGGAGGAAAATAAAATAAATAGAATACTAAAAATAATAGCCCTTAATTTATTAACTTTTAATTCAGAATATATGCAGACACTTGAACGAGAACTGAAATATATCAATCCAGAATTAATTGATTTTGACAAATATAATCCACGCGGGGAAGATCGTGATGCTATTTTAAAAGATCCTGACTTCAAAGATTTAGTAAAATCAATAAATACATATGGAGTTTTGGAGCCGCTGATTATAAAAAAAAATAAACATGAGAATTTCATGTATGTTTTGATAGATGGCGAAAGAAGATTAAGAGCGTCTAAAAGCATCCCTTTGAGTGAGATTCCTGTTATTGTCGCAGAATCTACATCTGATGGTAAAATTCTAGCATACCAATTACATATGCTAAGAAAGATGTGGACGAAGATTGCTGAAGTGAAATCAGTCAAAGGAATCATTAATGAAATTAAATCCTTACATAATCAAATTAGTGATAAGGAATTAATAAACATAGTGAAAGATATAACGAATGCTCCTCAAAAAAAAGTGAAAGAATTCATCTGTTTATCACTATATGATGACAAACAGATTGAATATGTTATAAAAAAAGAAGTAGGTATAAGCTATTTAATTGAAACAGAAAAAGTACTGATACCTAAAATAAGAAAGAATTTTCCAGATTTTAAATTTACGGAAGAAGACATACGCTCAATCATTGTAAAAAAAGCAAAGTTAAAAATACTGGTAAATGAATCACGTTTTTTAAGACGAGAAAAGAAGGTAGAAGGATACCAATTTGTTGATGTTTTAGATGATATTATTTCCCAAAAGATTTTAGAAAGTTTCTTCGCTGAATTAAAAATGTCAATAAGTGAGGTTATTGATAAATATATTAAACTTAAATCAGGTAATACCACAGAAAAATCAGCAAAAACTTCAACAAAAAATAATGTTTCTTCACCACCAAATAAAAATGTACCAACTTCTACAGAAAATCAAGGTAACACCATAATTGGTCCAAAGTCAGGATCAAATGGCAAACAACAGGATAATGGTGATTATGCAAAAATTATATTGACTCCACAACAACAAACAACAGTTAAAGATATACAGAAAAAATTTGAAGGTAAAGGAAAAACATTTTCTGAAGATGAACTCAAATATATTCAGGAGGCTTTAAAATGTTTGAATAATGGTTGTTTAAAAGCAGCCACTTTGATGATATGGGCTGCAAATATCAGTAGGATATTGAGCTTTATAGAAAAGAATATAACTCAATTTAACACCATTTCCAAAGATATGAAAGATACTAATGTATCCTTTTGCAAAAGCTTCTCCAAAAACTTTCAACATCAAGCTAAAAATATTGAAGAAATCAGACAAGCATCCATGGATAGACAAGTATTATGCTATATCTGTTATTTGAATATTATTGATATAACCCAATTTGACAATTTAAAAGCATATTATAATACTAGAAACAATTGTGCTCATCCCACTAAAGTACAATTAAAGCCAAATGAGATAATTGGAATGTTTGAAAATATTTTCGAGTATATTTTTGATAACCCTAAATTAGTTTGATGAATATTTTACTAGTAGAACCCGATTTCCCTATTCCCAATAAAAGTAAGAATCATTCAAGCTTTCTTCCTATTGGGTTGCTAAAGTTGGCATCACTTTATAGAAGTCAAGGACATAATATTGAATTGGTAAGAGGTAATATTAAACCTGAAATGATACCAGATGAAATAAATGTTACTTCTTTATTTACTTACTGGTCACGCTATATTAGAGAATCCGTAAGTTTCTATAGAGGATTAT
>JBBIID010000434.1:0-2853 GCA_037446675.1 Paludibacter sp. | reverse complement strand
TGATGCGCTTTACAATCCTATGGTTCATATCTCAACTATATTTGGAAAAAATTCAAACGAGTATACTCGCGAGCTATCTCTCAATGCTGGTTTAGACTACGACGGTTTCGCATTTAAGGGGTCAATTGACTCAAGTTTTTTTAAATCTGAATTTGAATCTACATCCAAAGCATTTACAACCGTAGCTGAAAAAACTTGGGAGTGGAGATTAAAAATGAAGAATGTATCTTCAGACACACTCAAGGTCAAATTACTTGGCAAAGTAAAAGATAGGTTAAATTCAGAGAAGGTGTCACCCGAGGAAATTTTCATGAATTATGGTACACATTACTTAGTAGATATTTATATAGGAGCAACAGCCTCTTTTAATGCAATAACAACGATTACTGAATCAATGGATATTACTAAAATTGGGGCTTCGGTTAAAGCAAGCTATGAAGATATAAGTGGAAATATATCGATAGATATAAATCAAAAAGACAAAACAGTCACGGATAATACTATGACTGAATTTACACTCATTGGCGGGATGGCTGCTTATAGAACTAGAAATAGTAGTGATGAATTATTTAAACTTTGGGCTGATAGCATACAAGATCAAGGAGTTTTATGTGATTTTTCTAAGGAAAGTTTAAAACCCATTTGGGAATTATGTGATGATGCTGCTAGAGCAAAAGTGTTAGAAGATTATTTTTTCAATGAAATAATACCTAAATACCCATTACCTCTTTCAAAAAAGTTGGCTTCTGAACAACTATTATATTCGCTTGCAAAGTATGATTTGGGAAAAGAAATCTTTAATGGTAGTTTTACAAAAGAAAATTCAAACGAATACATTCATTTTACAGAATACGGATTAGAATTAATATGGGGAGCAAAGTTTGAAAAGTCGAATACAATTATCAGCTATGGTTCTGTTATTGTCGAAAATGTGTTATTCGACAAAAATACAATTGTAATAGGCGTTGGTAATTTTAAGGGGGATGGTATTTCTGATATTTTATTAAAAACACCTGAAGGTATTGCTTTGTTACGAGTCAATCAAGATGATTTACACCTTTATTCATATTTTTCGGCTCACTATAAATCTGCTTTACATCAATGGTCTCTTGGTCCAGATGATCAGATGGTTATAGGAAAATTTATTAATTGCAATAAATCTCAAATTGTTATAAAAAGTATTCAAGCTATAGCATTGTTAGAATTTAATGGGAATGCACTTACCTCGACATTTATTTTTGGTTTGCCAGAAAATATTGCTGGATGGACTCTTGATCCTCAGGATCAAATTTCTTATATTGGCGATGTAAATCATAATGGTTTAGATGAGTTGCTCATCAAAGGTCAATCGAAAATTGGTTTATTAGCGGTGAATAGTAATGGATTCTCAACAATATGGACAATGCCATATGGTACTTCAATAGGAGCTTGGACTTTGGATGGAGGCGATATATTAGAACCTATTGGTGATATAAATGGAGATATGAAAGATGAAATTCTAATTAGAAGTAAAAATAAAGATTACATAGGACTACTAAATTATGATAATGGATTAGCTTCATTTTGGCAGAGAAAACTTCCAATTGCAATTGATTCATGGACACTATCTTCCGATAATATAATTAAAGGTGCTTTGAAATTAACTAATGACAACAACACAGACCTTCTTGTTAAAAATGGCTCAAAGCTTTCAGTTTTAAGCTGGAATGGAACTGATATAAGTTTGTATTGGACAAATGATGATAATTAATTTATAAAATAATAGTCGTACGTATTTTACCATTCGTGCGACTATTTTATTTAAAATTGAGTGAAACATTATCAATCTTACTCAATCGACTTATCAATTGATCCTCAAATTGTTTAGGAGTCGTAATTTCCATTTCACATTGTGTATCAAATTTTTGTTTGACAATCTCAACCGGATATAGCTTAATAAGTTTCATTACGTCGTTTAAAGACAGGTAGTCGAACGAAAATTCTATCGAAACATCTACTGTTTTTTCAATTAAATCAGCTTGTTGCAGTGCATCAAAAGCAGCTTCTTTGTAGGCTGTTATTAAACCGCTTGTGCCTAATAAAATTCCACCAAAATATCGAATAACAACGATGAGGATATTGGTTAGTTCAAACGAATTGATCTGACCAAGAATTGGGCGTCCGGCTGTTCCCGATGGCTCACCATCGTCATTGGCTCTAAACTCATCTTTTTCTGCTCCAATCATATATGCAAAACATACATGGCGAGCATCGTAGTATTCTTTTCTGTAATTTTTTATAATTTCTTTTACCTCCTCAACTGAGGTTACCGGAATAGCAAAGGAAATAAATTTACTTCCTTTTTCTTTATATACGCCAGTCGACATTTGAGAGATGGTCTTGAAAGTATAAGGCATTAATGCAACGTTAAAATTTCTGTTTTTACAAAGATACAATTACAAAAGAATATAAATCAATGTTTAAATAAACTTTTTAAGATTAAAAGTGAAAACTTTTTTTCTTATAACATTGTTGAAAGAAAAATTAAAGTTTCACGAGTTGAAAACAACTTACTAATTATTAAATATTTAATGTCATGACAAAATTAGAGTTAACAAATATAAATTTGCATTTGGAACATGAGTTAAATCATTTGAGCCAAACTACTAATGCCTTATACCGTAATGCATTAAAAGATGATGTGCGACAAACAGTTTTGTTTTATAAAGATGAGATTGATAATTGGATGCTTCAACTAAACGATCGGTTTATTTCGTGTTTTGATATTGAAAACTTGCTTGAGTCTAAAAAAGCTTTAATCCCACTAACGGAACTGAAAAACGTTGGGATGAAAAGTAGTGAGATTGAGCTTTT
>JBBIID010000433.1:0-2857 GCA_037446675.1 Paludibacter sp. | reverse complement strand
CAGGAGGCTCCCCTTCAGAAGTTTCACAAACTGCTTTCTTAAGGTTTTTCATTGGCACAATTTCGGTAAGTTCCATAAAGAAAACCCGGTCGTACATCATATCAAAAACATAAATCAACTTTTGATTTTCTTCCGAAAGTAGTTCTTCCAGTGTTGTTTTATCCATCACCAAATTATCATATTCCGAACTCGATTCCATTTCCACCAAAGTAACCTCTTGTCCTTTTTCCCAGCTATCCGAACACATGAAAAACGATGTCATTTGATTCTTTTCGTAATTCACCGAATCGAGAATAGCACTGTGCAAATCGAAAAATTTAGCTTCTGAATCGATTGAGATAACTCTTACAAAATTATCCGTTTCGTCGGATAGTATTGTGAATTTATATATCATGTTTGTTTGTTTTAATTTCGATGTAAAAATACAACTTTTTTTTTACTGTCATCCAATGCCCACGAAGTAATTTCGGTTTATTTAAGTCATTTTTGAATATAAAAAAACATCGACAAAACCACAAAGCACAGATAATCAACCACAAACACAATTGCTCAGAAACAAATAATCCTTCAGCTAAGTATTTTATCAACTTTGGCTCATTGCTACAGTAAATCAACCCAGAGAGTTAAATTTTGTTATATTTTAGCCGAAAGACACTCCAATAGACTGAAAATCAACCAACATAAACCGCAATAAATTACAAATCTATTGTAATAGAATATCCGTCAAACGAATAGATTTTTACTACAAGCTTCATTTCTTACAACAAATAGTTTTTTGCATCAACTTCTTATTTTTCAATCAATTTCTCAAAACACAGGATAGATTAACAAAAGTCACATTCTTTAAAACTCAAACCACAACAGCCTAACATCCAACTATAAGTAGCAATTATTCTCAAACGATTATTAAATTTACTACATTCACCTGATTATCAACAATATAAATTATTATTTATATTTGCGTTCTCTCAATACATTTAAGGTATAAAACTTAATAGCTTTAGTATGAAATTATTCTACAAACCAACTTTATCCTACTTTGTTATCGACATTTTCATGTTGTCGTTGTGGATTTTTGTCATTCTTGCATTTTTCCCGTTTACTACAGAAGCTCCCTTTGAAAAATATTTGCTTCCTGCCATTTATTATATCGTGACATGGGGAATTTGGTCATATCTTATTGGACGCTATCAACCATTAAGAAAACAGCGCCACAAACAATCGACCAAGAAGTTATTTCATACTTCTTTCATTGTTCTCCTCATTTTTCATATCCTTATATTGGCATTTTTCTTTAATAATTATTCGCACAACCTCCTGTATTTGATTACCGCAGGTGAATTTACTGTAAATTATATTCTGCTTACCATTTATTTTTCGTACAGATATTCTATCAAATATGAAGAATATATTAATTTGGAGATAATTAAAGACCTATCCACAGAAGGATTTCAACCAATAATTAATGAAGAAGACACTATAAATCAATTCTTCAACACGATCAAAACTACTTCGGGAGAGAAAGTATTAAGTCTTTTGCAAAATAAAATCAAATTCGACGAAGGAAAATCACTTGTATTTTCATCAACAAATCCAGAATCTTTGAATTTACTGCCGCAATATCAGGTAAACACCATCATTCAACTCGAAAAATTAAATCACATAAACGGCATAAATAAAATGCTGACCTTTGCAAATCACGCATTGCCTGACAACGGTTGGTTCGTTTGCAATTTTCAAACAAAAAGTACCTACAAATACAATCTGTTGAAAAAATATTTCAAAGGTTTAAACTACATCCTGTATAGTTTCGATTTTATTTTTAAGCGAATTTTTCCGAAACTTTTAATCACACGCTGGTTCTACTACATTTTTTCAGGCTGCAAATATCGGGTTTTATCAAAAGCTGAAGTGCTTGGAAGGTTGTGTTATTGTGGTTTTGACATTGAGGAAGAAAAGAAAATTGGCAATTCGACATACGTATTTGCACGAAAAAGAAACGTCGCCGTACAAGTTGAAAGACGCACTTACGGACCGCTAATAAAACTAAACAGAGTTGGGAAAAATGCCAAGAGCTTTTATGTGTACAAAATGAGGACAATGCATCCGTATTCCGAATTTCTACAAGCATACATATACGAAAAAAACAGCTTGCAGGAAGGCGGAAAATTCAACAAGGACATTCGAATCACCACACTTGGACGATACATGCGCAAATTCTGGATAGACGAATTTCCAATGATCATCAACCTGCTGAAAGGAGAAATGAAACTGGTTGGCGTAAGGCCTTTGAGCAATCATTATTTCAGTCTGTACAACAAAGAGCTACAGGAAATGCGAACTAAGTTTAAACCAGGTTTACTGCCTCCTTTCTATGCCGACATGCCTAAAACATTGGACGAAATACAAGCTTCTGAAATGAAGTATTTGCAGCTTTGCGAAGACAAAAATACGTTTGTAGCAGATTCCGTTTATTTGTTTTTGATACTAAAAAATATATTTCTGAAAAAGGCAAGAAGTGCCTAATATTAAAGTTAAACACATGAGATTAAAAACAGCAATCACGTTCGGCAAAATAGGAACCATGCTTCTGATTGCCCAATCTGTATTGAATTTCGCTTATCATCTTTTTAACGCGGAGGAATTTCGTGATTACATGGAGTTGAGTGCAAGTTTCTTGGAGATAACCGGATTTTCATTTCTATTTATTTTTCTATCCCGTTTTTATAAAAAAATCAGCGATGTCTGATTTATAAATAAAAAAAAGCTGCATTGATAGTGCAGCTTTTTATTTATATATCCTGTCTCGTCCTGAAATAGCGTTACAATAAAAATAGTAATGTTATGGAAGCAATTA
>JBBIID010000432.1:0-2862 GCA_037446675.1 Paludibacter sp. | reverse complement strand
ATGCCATCGTTCATATTGCTGCTATTACAGCTACCGATTTGCTTAAATACGACGACTATCATCAAATAAATGTGGAGGGCACGTCACAAATTTTGAAAATAACCGATGAGCTAAATATCAATAATCTGGTGTATGTTAGCACGGCCAATACAGTTGGTTTTGGAGACAAAGAGCAACTTGCCGATGAAAGAAGCCCTATACAATTTCCTTTCACAAAATCGTATTACGCACAAAGCAAAGTGAAGTCGGAGAAACTAGTGGTTGAAGCTTCGAAAAAAACGGGTAAACATTTTATAATTATCAATCCCACATTTATGATTGGAGCTATGGATACCAAACCAAGTTCCGGAAAGTTGATGCTTATGGGATACAAAAAAGCATTGATGCCTGTCCCAAACGGCGGAAAAAACTTTGTGGCAGTAACCGCTGTGTCAATTGCTGTTTGCAATGCTTTAACGATGGGAACAAACGGAGAACGATATCTCGCTTCGGGAGTTAATCTTTCGTTCGGAGAATTTTACGAATTGCAAAGCCGAGTTGGAGAATATGCTCAAAAAATCATTGTTTTGCCATCTGCACTTTTGGAAATCGCCGGAAAAGGGGGCGATATTGTCAGAATGTTTGGTGTAAAAACCGATGTTTGCAGCATGAATTTGAATCAATTAACCATCCGCGAATATTATACTAACCAAAAAGCTCAAAAGGAACTTGAAATGCCCAATGAACCCATTGAAACTGCAATTAAAGAAGCATTGAACTGGTTTAAAGAAAAAGAAAAGATAAAATAATTGTACTCGTAAATAATAATAGTTGCAAAAACAGAACATATTACTTACCTTTGGCGTTAGTATTTAAAGAAAACTACTATGATAATTTCTTTTGGATCAAAAGAAACTGAAAAAATTTGGGAAGGTCAACAAATAAGACGATTGCCTACTGAAATTCAGCAAATAGGAAGACGAAAACTTAGAATGCTAAATAATTCTCAATCAATTCTTGATTTGCGAATTCCTCCTTCAAACCGATTGGAAAAATTATCAGGAAAATTGTCTGATTTTTATAGCATAAGAATCAACGATCAGTGGCGAATTATTTTTAAATGGGAAAATAATCATGCCTACGAAGTTGAGATAATTGATTATCATTAATATAAATAGAAAATGAAAAAACTTGAAAATATACATCCGGGAGAAATATTAAATGAAGAATTTCTGATCCCAATGAATATTTCTGCCTACAAACTTTCTAAAGATTTGGAAATACCACAAACCCGTATTTCACAAATAATTAAAGGAAACCGTAGAATTACTGCTGATACAGCTTTAAGGTTGAGTTCTTATTTTGGAAATTCCGCCAAATTTTGGCTTGGTTTGCAGGATGATTATGACATTGAAGAAGAAAATTTAAATCAAACTGTTGTATTTGAACGAATCAGACATAGAAATAATAAACAAATAGCAGAGTAATATATTTAAGCATTATTTTATTATATATTCCTTTCTCTCCACAGTGTGCGCACTGAAATATCCTAAAATAGCTCCTGAAAGATTTGTGTAAGGATTGGCCGGACTTGAAGCATTACGAGGCCCCATAGCGCTATTTCCCATGCTGTTGAAGTACTCGTACACATTTTTGTCGATACATTGCATTTCCAGCGAAATAGTATCGCCCGAAGTCAACTTATTGTTATACATAATGAGCGTTTGCTTTACCTCTTTTCCATTGTTGAATTTGTCGTTGGATACCCGGTTTCCACTTTGCGGAACACCATTGATAAACAACGTCATTCGATAGTAATTAGCAATCGAATCCGGATCGGAATAATGTACGGTTATTTCGTAAAAAGGTGCAGGCTGGTTTCCTACAGGTGAACCACCGCCCGGGAAAATGGAATTTTGTACCGAAATGGAATCAATTTTCACAAAATACGGAACGGTTGAGGTAGAAGTGATATTTTTATCTTCCGCTTGTACCGATAAATGATAGGTTTTTCCTACAGTGCCTACGAAAAAAGGATTATTTGAAACGTATGTCCCCGGCGAAATTTCCGACAATATTTCTGTGTTTCCATCGCTGTCGGTTATTTTCACCATTGCATCGCTCACTTGTGGAAAAACGTTATTTCCATTCAAATCGTCGGTTTTGGTAATGTAAACCCATGCTTTTCCATCGGTATCAACATTACCTTCCACCACTATTTGCGGATCGACTGAGTTAGTGTTGATATCAATTATTTCGGTGCAGGAACTAACCAAAAGTGCAATTGAAAGTAGTATGGTCGATGTTATATTTTTCATTTTTGTAGCAGCAATTAAAATTTAAAATTGTAGGTTATCGAAGGAACGAAAGTAAAGAGATAAGTCATTACAGCGTCTGTTTTCGAAGGATCTTCCTCGTTTTGTTCGAAATCGATGGAAAAAGGATTTTTATGCCCGTAAGCATTATATACCGAAAAATTCAGACTGCTTTCGAATTTCTTCGTTTTCTTCAAATTCCATGTTGCGCCCAAATCGAGTCGGTGATAATCCGGCATTCGATAGCCGTTGCGTTCGGTGTAATAGTACTGTACATTCCCATTTATCAGGTATTTACCGCTCGGAAAAGTTACGGCATTTCCGGTGTTGAAAACCCACGAAGCCGATAACGACCATTTTTTATTGAGATCGTATATTCCGACAATAGAAACATCGTGCGTAATGTCCTGTTTTGCAGGATACCAGTTATTGCTGTTTATACCATCAATCAAACGTTCGGTACGCGAAAAAGTATAACCAATCCATCCGGTGAGTTTTCCCTGTTTTTTCTTCAGTAGCATTTCCAAGCCGTATGCCCTACCCTTTCCGAAAAGCAATTCTCCTTCTA
>JBBIID010000431.1:0-2864 GCA_037446675.1 Paludibacter sp. | reverse complement strand
GGCGACGGCGGCACAGGCTGGAGTAAAGCATGGAAAATCAACTTCTGGGCACGATTACGCGATGGAAATCATTCTCACAAATTGCTGGAAGAATTATTAAAGGAATCTACACTCACGAACTTGTTTGACACTCATCCGCCTTTCCAAATCGATGGAAATTTCGGTGCTACAGCAGGTATGACTGAAATGTTGGTACAAAGCCAAGGAGAATCTATAGAACTATTACCGGCACTTCCCGACAAATGGAGTAGCGGACGGTTTAATGGAATAAAAGCCCGTGGAAACTTCGAAATAAAAGCCGACTGGACAAATAAAGTTCTTGATTATGTTGAAATTAAGTCTATTTCAGGAAAAGAATGAAAACTGAAATATCCCGGAATTAAAAACTATTCCATAACCATTAAGGATGGAGGTAGTATATCCACCACAGTCATCAACGACGATAATATATCATTCCCAACAGAAGTAGGACAAACTTATATTATTAGCCATGAATAAAATAAACAGAACCTTAGTGCTTTGCTCTTTTTGCATGGTCTTAGGATTTTATTGTCATGCAAAAAACTATTATGTAAAAACGAATGGAATTCAAGGACTTCCCGGATCTTCTTGGTCTTGGGCATCTCCCGACTTACAGGGTACAATAGATAAAGCCGCGTCAGGCGATGTTGTTTACGTTGCAGCCGGAGTGTATTATGGCGGTTTCATCATGAAAGACGGTGTGAATGTTTTGGGTGGGTATACTGCAAACAATAGTAATCCCACCGAGCGATATGAGTTTGGCGATACCGAACCTTCGCACCACAGTGTTTTAGATGGCGAAGGAAAACAACGTGTACTTACACAAATTCTTCCTTTCAGCACTCCTACCGTATGGGAAGGTTTTAGCATTCAAAATGGAAATCCGGCTGTTTCTTTCAAAAAAGGGAGTATTATTTATTCGCAAAACGGCGATAATAAAATAATAGGCATTTTATATAAATACCAGACCGAAACCGGATCAGGAAAAATGATTGGTACAACGGAAATTTGGAAACAGTGGGGTGGTTATGAGAATAAAATCGAAGATTTGGACTTATTGCCAAACCAAACTGCCGCGAAAACAAACATTTCAGGGTCTGAAAATTCATTGAAGATATTCACTGAATTAGGTCAAAATTCTGTCGATTTTTCGACGGTTGATTATTCCGGTAACGGAAACTACGCAGCATATTGGTGCGATACTGCAACCACCGGAGGTTATGATAATTGGTACTTGCCTGCACCGGGAGAATTGCAGGAAGTGTACGAAGCAAACTTAAAAAACGTGATGGAAGCAGTGGGTAAAAATCTAAAATATCCCTTCTGGACAAGTGGACAAACAGGCAATTCATTAGCTTGGGCGTATTGCTTCGGAAGCGGTTACTGCCATCCTGCATTAAAGTACGTCACTTACAACGTCAGTGCTATTCACGATTTTAACGCTCCGGCACAACCGGATGGGATATACTTCGTCGGAGGAGGCGTTTTTCTAAATGCTAATGGCACTTTGAGGAAATGTATTGTTATGAACAATACTTCATCTTCGAAAGGCGGTGGTGTATACGTTGCAAAAGACGGGCAAATAGAAGATTGTACAGTAGAAGGAAACAGCGCACCAGAAGGGAAAGAAATTTATTACGAAGTGGTTTCAGACCTCGAAACAACACGTTCATCAGCCTTCAATATTTACCCAAATCCTGCGCATGCCGGAGATAAAATTACGATAGATAATTTGAATGCAGGGACGTACAATTAATAACGCTTCCGGACAAATCATATCATTGGGAACATTGAAAAGTGGAAAGATTTCAGTTCCATCTGAAAAGGGAATTTATATTCTAATTATTCAATCAGAAAAAGTAAAGCTATCGAAAAAATTAATTATCAAATAACATAAAGTAATGTACAAAAAATCTTATCTAATACTTTTATTCTTCACAACCTTCACATTTTTCATAAAAGCTCAGAACGAAGAATGGTTATTTTCGCCAAAAGGAATTGCAGAAATTCATATTACACTGGCTGATGGCAAACAAATCAGCGATATAAAAAACGAAAAGGCCAACGCTGATTATGTTGGAAAAGTTCGAGCCACAATGACGGTCGTCAACTCATCAACATCAACTTACACAAACGACGATTTTTACACCGGTAATATTCTTATTGATGGACGCGGAAACACCTCTTGGCATCACGAAAAACGTCCTTACAACATCGACTTGGTAGCCGAAGATTGGGACACTGAACGATATGCTGCTTTGCTCGGCATGCCCGAAGGTGAAGAATGGTGTTTGTTGGCGTTTTGGAACGATCGCAGCCTTATGCGTTTCCAAATCGCGTCTTATTTAGGCCAATACATGACGGGTATTAGTTGGACACCTCGCAATAGATATGTAGAAGTGTGGATCAACGATGACTATCGCGGGCTGTACGCTTTAACCGAAAAAATACAGCGCGACAATAATCGCGTAGATGTGAAAAAATTGGAAGTAGCTTCAACAAATCTTTCCGGCGGCTATATTTTGGAAGGTTCTTCCGAAGAAAAACTTAAGCCGGAAGAAATTGATGTGGAATTTCAAACGGCACGCGACAATATCAACTTCACTTTTAAATATCCAAAGCCCAAAAATATAACCCCAGAACAGCGAATTTGGATTAAAAATTACATTGATGAATTTGAAAACGTATTGCGCGACAACAATTTTGCAGATATTAATAATGGATATCCAAAATATATCGACGAAAATAGTTTTATTGACTGGACAATTCTATACGAACTTTCGAAAGGCTGCGATAATTTATTCCATGCGAGCATATTTGTTCACAAAGATCGGGATGGTAAA
>JBBIID010000430.1:0-2867 GCA_037446675.1 Paludibacter sp. | reverse complement strand
ATCGTAACCGACGCTAAAAGCAATATCCTGTATGGAAAGAGAGGTGAAACGCAATAGTTCTGCCCCTTTTTCGAGACGCAAGCGGGTGATATATTCGCCTATCGGTTCATTTAGAAATGCCCGGGTAATTCTGTGAAAATGATACGACGACAAATTAGATATCTCAGCCAGAAACGACAGGTTCATCTCTTCATTCAAATGGTTGTTGATATAGTCAACCACAATGTTTATCCTTTTCTGATATTCCTGCCATGTCGAATTCTTTACGCTCATAGGTGTTTGTTTCAAAATTTCGATGCAAAAATAACAGCCGAAAAAACAACGGACTTTTCCTGTCTTGCTAAGTTTTTAAGTGTTGATGATTTTAGTTTAAGACAAAAATTTATAAACATCTGATTAATTTCACAATATTGGTTCTAACAATAAACCGACCTCGTCCGGTGAGCCAAAAAACAAGTGAAGTTGGCGTAAGAAACTGTCTTGTTTGAGCGACGTAGGAGCGAGTTTGGACGGTTTCAGCCAACTGAACGTCAGTTTTTCGAGCGAAGCGGGCGCAGTCTTGAACTTTTTGCTTACTTTTTGTTTCAAGACAAAAAGTAAGTCGCGGTTTAGGGACGGAAGCCCCAATTGTATCACTTTGATATATCGTGCAATATGTGAGATGTAGAAATTTTTGTCATGTACTTAGATTGATGATTTATAATTTTTCAAATACTTCTTTGGAAAAAATTTCCAAACCCGGATCGCGTGCACCCATCAGAAGTAAAACAACGGGGTTTTCGAAATGAGGACGCATTTTATCAACAATATCGTTTCTGTTTTCTACAAAGAAAGCGTTTTTCCCCAGTTTCCTTATATCCTCAACCAAATCATTTGCCGAAATATCTTTCACTGCTGTTCCTCCGGCATAGAAAATTTCGCTCATCCATATTTCGTCTTGCGGACGAAGAACAGCAGCAATTTCCTGCACAAAATCGTTGCGCAGAAATCGGGTAGGACCGTAGCCATGAGGTTGAAACCATGCAATTACTTTCGGTGCTACAGGTTGACAGGCAGAGATGGAGGCCGCGCATTTAGCCGGGTTGTGAGCGTAATCATCAATCAGCAAAATACCGTTCTTTTCACCAATAATTTGATGGCGGCGATAAATACCTTCGTATTTTTCCAGTGCTTCGGCAGCTCTTTCTATGTTTACACCTAATCGATTTGTAACTGCAATGGCCGCTAAAGCGTTCTCCATATTGTGTTTACCAATGGTGTTCATGCCAATGGTTTTACCCTGTACTTTGAACGTTATTTTGAATCCGTTCTGCTCGAAGTCAGTCGCAATATAGCCAGCTTTTGAATTAGCGTCTGTCGAAAAATCGTTTACAAGGTTTACTGATATTTCGGAAGCAAGTTTGTTCGATTGGTTGGTTATAAAAATGTCTTTCGTATTATCCCGGAAAGTGCCAAAAATTTGCATTAGTTCGTCAATTTCCTGATGATCCTTATCAATGTTTAGTAGCAAGCCTATTTCTGGATGATATTGAACAATAGAACCATCGCTCTCATCGGCTTCAATCACCAACCATTCACCTTTACCCACTTTAGCATTTCCAATTTTACCTTCGCGAATGATACTTGTAAGCCCTGCGCCGCTAATAATGCTTGGTTCAAGTCCTGCATATTGCATAATGTCGAATATCATGGCCGAAGTGGTGCTTTTCCCCGATGTACCACCTACAGCAATTGTTTTCTTACTTTCGGCAATCAACGCCAGCACTTGCGAACGACGAAGAATGGGAATGTTCAATTCTTTGGCTTTTTTTACTTCAAAAACGGTGTCTTCAATAGCCGTGGAAACCACAACTAGATCCGTTTTTTTCGTAATTCCGCTTCCGTCTTGCAAGAAACATTGAATTCCTTCCGCTTCAAGCTTTTGTTTTGTCTCATTGAAAGTGTCGGGTTGAAAATATCGGTCGCTGCCACTTACATTTTTTCCAATGCCTTGCAAATACTGAGCAATGGCACTCATTCCGGTTCCGGCAACCCCAATAAAAAAGATATTATTGAATTGATGTATGTTCATGAGACAGGTAATTTTTGTAATATTTCAAATTTTCTTCAAAAGTAACAGTATTTTTTCAATTATTTTTATTCTTATTTCTACAAAATTCAATCAATTTCTTATTGTATTATAAACATGAAGTCGGCATTTTTTAATATTACTTTCAGGGCTTTTCTTTCAGCGTTTTTTGTGCTTTAAGTGTAAAATACTTATTGTATATTTTACTCTATTTATTTTGCTGATATTGTATAAAATACGTTATTCAAGTATTTGATAATGTGTTTTATAACATGTGTAATATCCATTTTAAATGATGATTATTTCTTTATTTTTGTGCAAACAATACAAACAGGACTACAATGTCGAACGAATTAATTTATAATCCGCATGTCTCAGTCGATTGCGTGGTTTTTGGCTTTGATGGCGAGAAACTAAAAGTTCTTTTGATAGAAAGATCGATTAAAGAGAAGAATGAATTATATAATGATAAAAAACTTCCGGGTAGCATTATTCTGACAGACGAAGATTTGGATGAGGCTGCTTCGAGGGTATTGAGCGAGTTGACTGGGTTGAAGAATATTTACCTTAGCCAGTTCCGCAGTTTTGGTAATCCTAAACGCACCGAAAATCCTCGTGACATTTTTTGGCTTGAAAATACGATGCAGCTGAAAATAGGCCGTATCGTAACGGTTGCTTATGTTGCATTGGTGAAAATCGATCGTAAAATTCAGTTCCGAAATGATACAACGACTGCCAACTGGTTCGATATAAATGAGCTATCCAAGATGAATCTGGCATTCGACCACACGGAAATTAT
>JBBIID010000429.1:0-2871 GCA_037446675.1 Paludibacter sp. | reverse complement strand
CGCCCCTGGTCAAGCGTTCCATCACTTCTTTCGATTGCGCTGTAGTACGGGCACGACTAAGATATTCAACCGTTACCGGAAAATCTTTGAAACGCTCTTTGAATGAGTTGTAGTGTTGCAACGCTAGAACTGTTGTTGGAACAAGCACCGCCACCTGTTTGCTGTCAGTTGCTGCTTTGAAAGCTGCACGCATGGCAATTTCCGTTTTCCCGAATCCCACATCTCCGCAAACGAGCCGATCCATCGGAAGAACCGATTCCATGTCCTTTTTCACGTCTATAGTCGCTTTCACCTGATCGGGAGTATCTTCATAAATGAACGAAGCTTCGAGTTCCTGCTGCAAATAACTATCCGGCGAATATTGAAATCCTTGTTCGGCTTTGCGCTTGGCGTACAACTTTATCAGCTCACGGGCAATGTCTTTTACCTTTGTTTTGGTTCGTTCTTTCAAACGTTCCCATGCTCCTGAGCCCAATTTGTTTATTCGGGGAGCTTCGCCTTCTTTCCCTTTGTATTTGGAAATGCGGTGCAACGAATGGATACTTACAAAAATAATGTCATCATCTTTGTAAATAAGCTTCACCATTTCCTGCATTTTGCCATTGACGTTCGTTTTTACCAATCCGCCAAAAGTGCCGACTCCGTGATCGACATGCACCATAAAATCACCCACCTGAAACTGGTTAAGTTCTTTCAAGGTCATTACCACTTTGCCAAGCCGTGTTTTGTCAGTTTTTAGCTGGAACTTGTGGAAACGATCGAAAATCTGATGATCGGTATAACACAGCAGCGATAAATCGTGATCGATAAATCCTTCGTGCAATGTATTCTTAATCGGTTGGAACGCAATTTCATCGCCTCTGTCAGCAAAAATAGCCGCAATACGATCGGTTTGCTTTACGCTATCGCTCAGGATATAAATTTTATATGCTTCGTTTTGCTTTTGCTTCAAATTATCGGCAACCAAATCGAAGTTTTTATGAAATATGGGCTGAGGCGATGTATTAAATTCAAGAACAGTTTTAGGTTTGAAATATGTTTTATCACCCCACTCCATTTTTCTGAATTTTTCCGCGTTTTTGATAAATTCATCGCCTGTTATCAACGAATTATGCAAATGAGGTGATTTATGTTCCTGTTCATTCAGCCTCACCAACGCTTCATCGTACAATTGGTTTATTCGCTCGCGAACGTAGCTAACGTCTGTAAAAGCAAGCAGACTATTCGCAGGCAGAAAATCGAAGAATGAAACATGATTCGTTTTATTATCAAGCTGTAGATCAGGAACTATTACAATCTCTGTCTTTTTCTCTTTCGATAGCTGAGTTTCTATATCGAATATGCGAATGGATTCTATTTCATCACCAAAAAAATCACAACGATAAGGCAATTCGTTGGCAAATGAAAAGATATCAACAATGCTTCCTCTGACCGAATACTGCCCCGGTTCGTATACAAAATCGACTCTATTAAAATGATATTCGTTGAGCACTTCTACCACAAAGTCAATACCTAGGCTCTCTCCCACTTTCATTTTCAGCATATTACTTTTCATCGTTGCCGAAGAAACTACTTTTTGCATCAATGATTCCGGATAGGTGACTACCATACAAGGTTTTGGAGAATTGGCAAGCCGGTTCATAACTTCCGTCCTCAGAATCTCGTTAGAAGTATCGAGTTGCGAAAGTTTGATGGCTTTTTTGAACGACGAAGGGAAATAATAAACATCTTCCAACTGAATCATTTGCTTTAGATCGTTGTAAAGATATGCAGCTTCATCGGCATCATTCATTACCAACAATTGCGTATTAGGCAGCTTATTGAATAATGATGTGGTAACAAGAGAAGATGAAGATCCGCTCAAACCAGAAATTTTCAGATTCTGTTCGAGTGAATTTGCCCACTTTATCAGCGCATTCATTTGCGGATGATGGGCATATAATTGTTGAAAATCGGAAAGAGTCAAATTCTAGTGATTAGTTGATTGATTAATTAGTTAATGTGGTGATTTGTTGATATGATGATATGGTGATTTGCTGATTGGTTAATTAGTTAGTTTGAAATATCACGACATTAACAATTAACCATTAATAATTGATATTTAATATTCAATCTTATCTTCAGTTTCGTTCCACATTTTGAAAGCTTTAATGGCCTCATCGGGCAACAATTGAGTAGTTATCACTTTTCTGTCTTCAGGTTTCAAATCAATTTCATCATAGATAAATGAATCGTCGAATCCAATATTCTTGGCATCCGTTTTTGTATTGCCATAATACATTTTATCCAAATGAGCCCAGTAAACCGCTCCTAAACACATAGGGCAAGGTTCGCAGGAAGTATAAATAACACAACCGCTCAAATCATGCGTTTTCAGTTTCTTCGAAGCTTTGCGAATGGCTGTTACTTCGGCATGTGCGGTAGGATCTGCATTGGCAGTAACGCGATTGACACCTGTTGCTACCACTTTCCCATCTTTTACGATAACCGCCCCAAAGGGTCCTCCACCATTTTTTATATTGCTAACAGACAATGCTATTGCCTTTCGCATAAATTTTTTTTTCTCATCCATAAACTTCCATAGTAAATATTAAAACAGGCTACAAAGATACTGAAATATTCATAATCATTTTTTGTAGTTGAAAAAACAGCAATAAAAAGAAGAGTTTTCAACAGTTTTATTCACTTTCAAATTATAACAATCTTTTTTATTTAAAATTAAAATCATTGTACAATGCCACATTTAAATGTAAAAATGTAAATTAAACAAGTAGAAACATTGTTTTTGACCCTGCAAACAAGATATTTTCCTTATAAATTGTTGATAAATATTCATATTTTTGAAACATTCATTAATAGAGAATCCCTTAT
>JBBIID010000428.1:0-2893 GCA_037446675.1 Paludibacter sp. | reverse complement strand
GCAGGCGTTTCCGGAATTGTTGTAAAAGCAAGCTCAACAGCTGCTAATGGATCGCTTGTTTTTCATAATCAGGAAGGAAATCCGGTTTCAGGAACTGTAGAAATGTATACAAAGGCGTATTATGATTCTAATGGACCTTCTGGTTTTAAATACAAATGGCAATACTTCGGAATTCCTCTGCGTTCGATTGCTTGCAATCCTACACTGACGGGTTCTTATTTGAGGGAATATAATGAGTTGGCTACAAACCCGGTAGATAGCTGGATTAATTTGGCCAATACTTCTACACTTACGTCGTTGACGGGTTATGAAATAACGCAAACATCTCCGAAAATTATTTATTTCAAAGGAATTTTGGAAAATCGTGACTTGACCCGAATTCTGACAAACACTTCGGGAGCATGTTATCAAGGGCAACACATCATTGCGAATCCTTATGCGGCTGCAATCAACATCAGGGATATTGACTTCGTAAATATGCAGGAAGCGGTTTACTTGTATAATACGGGAAGTGCTGCCGATTGGAGTTCGAATTCAGCGTCGACAGATCCCGGATTTAGTCCCGGACAATATGTTGCAGCTCCAAAGTTTACGGTAGGCGGACTAGGAATTCCGACTCAGATACCTTCTATGCAAGGTTTCATGGTGTTTTCGAATGCAGGAGGCGGAACTATAAATATACCTTACAGTTCTGTTGTTACAAAAAATGCAACAATGCAGCGTGTGAAACAAAAAACTCCTTCGGTGGAGGTTGGAATAGCCATAGTAATAGATGTGAAAGGTGCGAAATATAGTGACAGAATGTGGCTGTTTACCAATGCAAACTGTACGCATAGCTTCGATAATGGATATGATGGATATAAAATTAATGGCTCATCGGACAATCCGCAAATCTATGCGGTGGAAACTGACGGAAATTATCAGGTTTGTTCGGTGGATAATGTGAATAACACTGAAATTGCATTTCAAGCGGGGAAAGACGAAACTTACACACTGACGTTCACTCATCAGAACATTGCAAACCAATATCCGGCGCTGTATTTGGTCGATTTGTCAATGGATAAAGTGATTGATATTTCGCAAAACGGAACAACTTATAGTTTTACTGCAAATCCGGGATCAAACGCAGCCACAAGGTTTAAAATTGTCACAAAACCGCTTCACCGCTTCAACCTCTTAATGTGATTGTTTCCTCCGAAACGATCAAAATTCAGAATAATACGGAAGAAAATGGCGAATTGATGGTATTTGATATATCTGGAAGATTAATGAATAGCTATCCTTTTAATTCTAAAACCGAAACATCGATTTCAAACTCTTTTAAACCGGGAGTTTATTGTGCTAAAGCCGTTACTGCGAACAAAAAGTTTGTTGTAAACTTTATTGCAGGCAAGTAAAAAAGATGTTGTCTTATATGTTTAATTAACTGTTGTTTAAAATAAAAATATTGTGGACAAAAAGAAAAATAGAAACAAGTGGATTGTTTTGTACTCAATAGGGAGTATTTATCTGTTTGTTCTGATTTTAAATACATTATCAATCGATTTGTTGTCAATTTTATTTGACAGATATAAATCAGGTAGTGTCATTTATTTCACGAATCCGACTGAAGATTTTTTCTCAAAACTAAAATTAAGTTCCGTTTATACGCACCGATTTAAATCAGGTATAACTGATTTAACGAATTCGCCAACAAAGGATGAAAGTATGCTTATAAAACTGAAGGACTATTCGTACGATTATTCAGCGAGTGAAAAATCGGCACTGGCAGTTAGTTCATATTCGAATGGATTTGTTGATATGGAACAGTACTCGGCACAAAATTCGAAAAGTAATGCAAACGGATCAAGCGATGAATCGTTGCTGACACTGAACATGACTAATAAAATTAAGCTTAAGAGCTTTTTAAGTGGAGCGAAAAACGAACCTGCTGAGAATAGTTCCAATGATGTAGTGGCAACGGTAACGGATTTGTCGAACGATAATGCTTCTCTGTTTTCGGTCAATAATCAGGATAATACGCCATTTCAGGGTATTGGGATAAATCCCGGAGGTGATCCTACTGGTGATCCCATTCCGGTGGGTGATAGCGTTCCTTTTTTGATTTTATTGGCCGGAATTTACGCCGGTTGGAAGTGGATTTCGTTAAAGCTGCGGGGATGATTTATGGTTTCTCCAATTTTATTAACATGATAAAATCTCGGGTTCGTACTTGTACTTCCTGATTTCTTGTTTATCTTTGTCATCCTTAAAAATAAATTAATAAAAGAACTAGAAGAATGGAAATTTCAGGAAAAATTATTGCTGTTTTGCCTTTGGCAACAGGACAAGGAAAAAACGGCACATGGCGTTCGCAGGATTATGTTTTGGAAACAGCAGACCAATATCCTAAAAAAGTGTGTTTCAATTTGTTCAATGATAAAATAGATCAGTTCCCAATGGGAATTGACGATCAGGTGAATGTAAGTTTCGACGTAGAAAGCCGCGAATACAACGGACGTTGGTACACAACTGTTCGTGCCTGGAAAGTGGAGAAAAATGTGGTAAGCGCCGCACCGGCAGCTCCTGCACCATCGTTTGATGCAGCTCCAGGAATTGGCGAAGGAAGCGATTTGCCATTTTGATTTAGTTAATCAATTTGCTGGTTATTTAGTTTATACAAAGTCGAACCAATTAGCTTTTTAACGAATCAACAATTCAACAAAAATATTATTAGGAATGAGTGGCGGCACCGATAGTTCGGTTGCTGCCATTCTTTTGCTCGAGCAAGGCTATGAAGTGATCGGTATCACCTTTCGTTTTTGGGAAGACGGTGAAAATAAGCATTTACAAGATGCTGTTTTACTGGCAGAACAGCTTGGAATACAGCATATTGTTTATGATGCGAGAGAAA
>JBBIID010000427.1:2357-2897 GCA_037446675.1 Paludibacter sp. | reverse complement strand
TTTTTATCAACAAAGGACCAGCCACTAAAACTCCTGATTCGTTAGTGGAGCTTTCATAATAGTTATCAGCTTGCGCTTCATTAATACAAATACTGTCAGTTCCATATATCATTATAGAACCATTTGCCAAACTGTCCGGCTTCGACCATTTTTTATTGTCGCGTACAGTTTTGCTTATAACAGAATGATTAATTTCTGTATAACAAACATTTCCTCCTTTATCTTCGTCGAAAAAGCCACCATTAATTGCTGCTTCCGCATTATTTTCGGTGGCTATAGAACTAACAAAATTCAGCACCTTGTTTCCGCTATATAATACAACAGGGTACTTTTTTAGTTGGGTTTTGGGTAATATTAATAAATTTATTGTTTGTCTCTCCCCAAACAGAGTATCTTCAATTAAAATATGATTGATTGAATTTAACGATATTTTCTGTCGGCATTTTAAAATTTTAAAAACAGGATGGCAGCCACCTGATGTTAATATCAATAATACAGGCAACCAAATAAGCAATTTTCTTTTTATCATATTAACTTCAC
>JBBIID010000427.1:0-2340 GCA_037446675.1 Paludibacter sp. | reverse complement strand
TTATACGACTCAAAGATATATATTTTTGCTTAATCAGAAGTGAAGTATTATTGCTCGCAGCAAGTAAAAACAAAAAAAATCGCTACCGCCCTGCCACCGCAGATCCATAGGTCTTGAGCTTGCGAAAAATTGTAATCTGTGGTTTGCTTATTTATGCAATCATATTATAATTATGCCTAATAATCATTTCACTACAGTTAAAGAGCTAATTTTATTCAGTTATCTCCCATAGATTACAAATTTGCAGGAGCGGAGGAGATGAAAATAATTCTTTTTATTTGTCAATCGTTATTTCAAAATCCGAGGTGGGCATAAACTGTTGTTTTTCCCAGAAGTAAATCCTTTTATCCTTTATTGCTTCCACAGAATCCGGTGGATATGAAAACGATTTAATTTTCAGTGTTTTTTCGGTGGTCAATGTGTAAACAGCTTTTTCCAATGGTTTTCCCCATGTTTGAGTGGAAGTGATTATATATTTGTTTACAACAGAAATCTTTTGCCGATAGAATATATTCACATCAACGGTATCTTTGGGCGAAAGGGTAAAGTTAAAGAGCACCGAACTTTCGAGTCTTTGAAATTTTATAGTTTTTCCGCTATTTAAGTTGACAATCCGAATGGAATCTATTGTTGTAGTTTTGTCAGCAAACGGGAATATAATTGTCTGATTTATTTCCGTTCCGGAAGTATTACAAAAAGAGTAAATACCATTGATACTGAAATATTCAGACTCCAGAGCGAAATCAATATGTTCTTCAAAAAAAGAAACAGGTTTTTGTGCCCGCAAATTTAATGAATAGCAACCAATCAAAAGAACAAACCACAAAATCGGCTTTCTCATTTCCCGGCTACAATTATTTTTGAAGTCCCGTAATTCTTATTATTCACCCATAGTCGCATTGTGTATATTCCGGTGGATGTAGCTGCCGGCAGGTTTATCTTTCCGGTGTTTTCTGTTATAGGAAAGCGGTCTATTGTTTGCCCGTTTAAGCTGATCATTTCAATGTAACTGGTTGAAGATTTTACGGGAATAGAAATCGTGTAATTAAACGATAAATCTTTCACCGGATTGGGAGATACCTGAAAAACAGATACCGGGTCACTCTTTACTTCATCCACAGCGGTTATTTTTTGAATATGAATATCTGCCGTAATTACCGAGTCGGGCATCATACTGTATTCAATAGGTGAAATATCAACAATAAAATTATTATAACCCACGCTATAATACATTCTGCTTATTCTGTTTTTATAAGAAAATGCCTTTACAGAATATGAGCCATCAGAAGCCGGATCTATAGAGTACATCCCGGAAGCACTAAAGCCATGAGTCGAGTTAATAAGAAGCTGACCATTCTGATCATAGATATTTCCCTGTAAGGTACCACACATTCCCGTTGAATCATTTACGACACCAAAAGTGGGCGATTTGTCAATACTGTAGATATTTGACTCCTTAGATGAAGCATCATACATGTTTTGATTATTGAAAACAAAATAGGATGCAATCGATTGTTCTGTTTTTGGACACAATAATGTGGCATTCCTGTAATTACCGAAGACAAGAGGCACATATAATTGTTTGATATTATAAATGTAATACTCAATCTGTATACTGTCACCTGCATGATTAATATTTAGATTTGATACCAAACTATCATTACGAACCAGCAGAATTCCGGCATAACTGCTAAACTTCAAATTTCTTAATTTGGCTCTGCCGGTTGAAGAACATATAAAAATGCTGTCTACAGGCATGTATGTATTATCTGCATAAATATTTTTATATCCCAACTCTATTACCCAGTTTCCATCAGTATCAAACCCAATTTCAGACAGTCCGATAACAGGAGGTGGAGATGGAAGCGGATTTGCATTTGCTACAGTAATACATGCCAGAGAGAAAAGAATAACAAGAAGCTTTTTCATAACAGTAAGACTTTTAAATGTGGTTTATTATTAAATATTTATTCTAAATTTATTCAGGTTCTCCCCTCGTTGCAAACGTGGGGAGGATAAATTATAAATTAAAAGATAGCTGTTAATTATTTTCCTGAGTTATATTGTTGTTTTTCAAAATTTCATTGAAAACGGTTTCATTTCCTTTCTCCTTCATATCTTTATAAATCATTCCGATTATCTTCTCAGCATCCGTCCGGTATGGCGATTTTTGGGCAATATAATAGTTATATGCTTTACACATATTATCAAGCCCTTTTTCCAGATCATTTAAATCAAATGCATAGATTAAGCCAATACCATAATACACTTCAGGATTTTTACTATCCAGTTCAGCCAGGATTTCATATGCGGCAATAGCTTTTGGGTATTCCTTTTTAT
>JBBIID010000426.1:0-2944 GCA_037446675.1 Paludibacter sp. | reverse complement strand
CCCACTCACCATATGGGAAGAAACGCCAATACTTTTTGGAGAAGCAAAAACAGAGAAAATTGGCGATACAAAAATAATTTATCCCGACCTGATCGCTGGAACATTCTTTCTCATTACTCGTTACGAAGAAACCATTCGTCGGGATGCACGGGATCTACATGGACGCTTCCCTGGAAAAGAATCATTGCCTTATAGAGCAGGATTCATCGATCGTCCATTAGTTGAAGAGTATGGACGGCTACTCCGTGCACAATTAAGGGAGGTTTGTTGTGATATTCAAGAACCTCCTGCGCAAATAAAAAAAATATACCTTACTCACGATCTAGACCAAATCGCGCATTTCCGAACAATAAGAGGCATGATGGGTGGCTTTTTAAGAGGAATAAAACGCAGGAATGAAGGACAAAAAGCTATCAAAAGTTTTTTCAAGGGTTTACGTTATGATCCATGGTATACATTCCCTTTTTTATATAAAGTAGACAATGAGCTGATAGGAGAAATAGGAAAAGAGCGAAGCGAAGCTATACTTTTTATTCGTGCCGGAGGAGGTAAACGAAAAGAAGATAAGCCTTTTTCTAATTTAGTTCACCCCGATTACAAAAATTTGATACGTTATTCCAAACGTAAAGGGATTTCACTTGGATTGCACACTAGCTATGATGCCGGTGTGGAACCTTATCTGATTTCGGATGAGAAAAAAAAACTGGAGCATCACACTCGTTTAAAAATTAATTATAACAGGCATCACTACCTCGATTGTCGCGAACCTGAAGATATGCGATATCTATTGGAGGCTGGCATTACAGATGATTTTACGATGGGATATGCCGATATGGCTGGATTTCGCCTAGGAACGTGCCGTCCGGTAAAATGGATCAACCTAAAAACATTAGAAGTAACAAATCTCACATTGCATTCGTTAGAAATAATGGACGGCAGTCTCAGCGACAAACGATACATGTTTATGAATGCTTTTGATGCTTATCAATACTGCATTCGGCTCTTCGAATCCGTTGAAAAATACAATGGGGAACTAGTTTTGTTATGGCACAATACGATGGTTGAAAAAACTCCTCAACTCTATCATCGGAAACTGTATAAAGACATTGTCAAATATTTGAAAACAAAATAGCATGCAAAAAATTGCCATTGTGTGTGTATCTAACGATTTGGCAACAGATCAGCGTGTACATAAAACCTGCCTTACATTACAAAAATGTGGATATGACGTGATTGAAATGGGTAGATTGCTTCCCGAAAGTCAACCATTACATCGTCCGTATTTTATTCTACGAAAAAAACTTTATTTTAAACATGGTCCGTTATTTTATGCTGAATTGAATATCCGCTTTTTTATTTATTTAATGTTCGCAAGGGTAGATTTAATTTTTGCAAATGATTTGGATACCCTTAGTGCAGCATTTTTTGCGGCAAAACTTCGAAGAAAGCGTCTAATTTATGATACTCATGAGTATTACACTGAAGCTCCTGAGCTAGTTAATCGTCCAAGAACACAGGCAATATGGAAAGCTATTGAGAATTATATTTTCCCGAAGCTTTCCGAAATTATAACCGTAAACAATTCTATAGCAAAATTATACAGCGAAAAATTCAACAAAAAAGTGTATTTCAGTAGAAATATACCGCTTACATATTACCCGGATGCGATAAAAAGTAGAAAAGAACTTGGGCTTCCTGAAGATAAACATATTCTTATTATTCAAGGAACTGGTATTAATATCGATCGTGGTGCAGAAGAAGCTTGCTTGGCTATGCAGTATATTGAAAATTCCATTTTATTAATTATCGGAAGCGGAGATGCCCTCCCGACACTTCACCAAATTGTGGAGAAACACAATTTACAACAAAAAATAATATTTAAGAAAAAATTACCTTTCGCAGATTTACGACAATTCACAATAAATAGTGATTTAGGAATTGCTATTGACAAAGATACAAACCTAAATTACCATTTTGCATTACCAAACAAATTATTTGATTATATCCATTCAGAAATTCCAATATTATCTACAAAACTTCCAGAGCTCAAACAAATCATTGACCAATACAATATTGGATATTATATAAGCAATCATGATCCCATTCATATTGCCGAAGTTATTACAAATATTTTTTCGGAAACTGAACGTTACAATACAATAAGACAAAACACCAAAATAGCGAAGAAAGAACTATGCTGGGAAAATGAAGAAAACGTTTTGTTGGAAATAATCAAAGGACATAATGATTAGTCAAACTATCAAACTATGAATAATATTATTACCATTGTCGGAGCTCGTCCTCAATTTATTAAAGCGGCTACCATAAGCAGACAATTCAAGCTCTTAGGAGTTGAGGAAAAAATTATTCACACAGGCCAACATTTTGACCAAAACATGTCAGACATTTTTTTTCAGGAAATGAATATCCCTGAACCCGCTTATAATTTGGATATTCATGGGTTGAATCATGGAGCTATGACCGGAAGAATGCTTGAAGGAATAGAAACTATTCTCCTTAAAGAAAAACCTAAAGCATTATTAGTGTATGGAGATACAAATTCAACCTTGGCTGGAGCTCTTGCCGCAACAAAGTTAAATGTCCCAGTTATGCATATTGAAGCAGGGCTTCGATCAAACAATATGCAAATGCCTGAAGAAATAAACCGTATTCTTACAGATAGAATATCAAGCATCCTTTTTTGTCCTACCGATGCAGCCGTTCAAAATTTAAAAAAAGGATTTGAATCAATGCCGCCGAAAATTATAAAAAATGGAGACGTTATGCAAGACGCTGCGTTGTTTTATTCAGAACAAGCTATTAGCAAATCTCAGATTATAAATCGATTAAAAATAAACAAATTCATTTTAGCAACGATACACAGGCAAGAGAACACAGATTCTATTGACAATTTAAAAAACATTGTTACTGGCTTGAATAAATT
>JBBIID010000425.1:505-2950 GCA_037446675.1 Paludibacter sp. | reverse complement strand
ATATTGGTTGAATAGTTGTTTGATTTGTCGATTTGTTAATTAGCCATTGTATTTAAAACCATCACATTAACACATCAGCTCATTAGCATATTATCGTTTTGATTTTACAATCATTTCTTTTAATTTATTGTTGAATTCAGTCTCGTTCAAAAGTTGTTCAAGCGTCATGTGCATACGATAACACCAAAAATTCCGTGGATTACTCGGCACATTAATTCGTTCGGCAAAAGGATCTTTCAAAGATAATTCTGAATTTAAAGCCATCCAATCCTGCCATGGTAAAATAACCATTATGGCATCCGATTGCAAATGTTGTTCTATAATTCGCTCAGCAATTTGCGGTTCGCATTTTTCCGGTGCTTCACCTTCAAGCCCTAATGCACGATTATAAAAACGCTGACTCAGCTCTTTATCTTCTTCCCACCAGGCACGAATGGGATTCATATCGTGTGTAGAAGTTGTACAAACCGAACGATAAGGAGCATCTGTCGGCATAGCAAATTCCGTATCAGGTTTCTTTGGCATTCGCTGAATTTCAAGACTCAAAATTTCGAGTTGATTCATCACATCAGGAACCGAATCGGGCACCATTCCTAAATCTTCGCCACAAACCAGCATATTGGTTGCCGAAATCAAAACAGGTAATTTTTTCAAAGCCTGCTGCTTCCAAAACTCATTGTGGCGACGAAAGAAATAATCTACGTAAATTTTATCCAGTAACTCTTGCTTATCATAAGGTAAATCTTGAAAAGTCACTGAACTATGCATTGCTATTCGTGGATGAAATCTATCGTGAATGGATGAATCTTTTACAAACAATACCTCTGAAAGAAGCATGTAGAGTCCCTCTCGTATCAGAGTTTCTTTATCGAAAATATCATTTCCAAGAGACTTAAAATAATTTTCTACCTTTCTCTGCGTATCATACTCTGGTTTTAGATTGTATTTTTGATTTTCATGAGTAAGAAACCTATCAACAACCTCATCGGCAAATTTTCCAAAAATCTTTTGCAACGTGCCTTCGTTAATATGCGGTTTTAAAAATCGATCTTCGTCCCACGCTAACCCCAGACTTTCTAGTTCCTCCTTCGAATAAGGAAGCGCAGGAAGGAAACTTCCCTTCAAGCCCCAAATATCAGTAGTCGGTATTCCCCAAATTCTGAAAAAACCTAAAATATGGTCAATGCGATAGGCATCGAAATATTCCGCCAACTTTTGAAAACGTTTTTTCCACCATTGGTAACCATCCTGTTCCATCACGTCCCAATTATAAGTTGGGAATCCCCAATTCTGTCCGGTGGTGGAAAAATCATCCGGTGGAGCGCCCGCTTGCAAATCGAGATTGAATAATTCAGGATTTACCCAGGCATCTGCACTTGTTGGACTAACACCAATTGGAATATCTCCTTTAATTGCAATACCGTTTGCCGTTGCGTATTCGTGAACTTCAGATAACTGCTTATGCAAATGAAACTGAAGAAAATAATAGATCGCAATTTCAGGATAATGCTGCGAATCAGGACTTGACAATTGTTCTATCTCAATTTTATTATAAATCCTGTAATTCTCCCATTTTCCGAACTCAGGAGTGCCATTTATATCCCGTAAATACGAAAACGCAGCATAAGGAACCAACCACTCTTTATTTGCCAAAAAAAACGTTTTATATTCTTCCGAAGCAAAAACAGAAACACTTTCAAGAGGATATATTTCACTGAAAAAATCCCATTTTGCATTCATAACGTTCTGATAATCCAAAAACGATTTTGCGTTCAGTTTTTGTTTTTTTGCTTCGAAAATCTCTCTTTTCTTTTTTGTTTTCAGCTTACCAATGCTATCCAAATTCAGATAGATCGGGTGAAGAGCATATACCGAAACTGCATTGTATGGGTAAGAATCGGAATTGGAGTAATTTAATGTAGTGTCGTTAATCGGCAACGTTTGAATAATGCGCTGACCAGTGATTTTCGCCCAATCAACCATCTTTTTCAAATCGAGAAACTCTCCTACTCCAAATCCGGAGTCACTACGTAACGAAAAAACAGGAATCGCGACTCCCGAAGTTTTCCATGAAGAAATATTTCTTATAAAATTCTCATCATGAATATAAGTTATGGTATTTTCATTTAAAGAAGTCAACGTTCGGTTTTCTCCTTTTTCCCAATCAATTACCTCATCCGTTTTGGTATCAACAAGCACATATTTGTATTCTAGTGGTAATTTAAAATCCTTTGCAGAAAAAGCGGCAGTATATGTTGGGAATTCAGAATCGTTCAGCCTTATCTTTTTAGTGGTATCCCAATTGCCTAAAACATCTTGGTTACCAACAATTGCAAAATGTCTGTAAGGTTCTAATTGTGGACAGTTTAATTGAAAAACAACATTTTCGCTGGAATAATCAGTATTGTGGTAATGAGCGGTACGCTTAAAAAAACAATCCTTAAA
>JBBIID010000425.1:0-495 GCA_037446675.1 Paludibacter sp. | reverse complement strand
CGGAGAGAAAAGGAGTATCACCATTTGAAACGCGCCAATTATCAAAAACAACAATTTTATCCTTGTTTGACTTTTTCTTGTTTATGCTCCGTAAGCCGTCGTATTCATACAAAAACGTTTGATCAATATCCTCTAAAGCGTATTTATACGAAATGAAATCAAGATTTTCCAATGATATTTCAGCGATCCATTCGCAATTTTCATCGCAATTCATAGCAACATTTTGAATCACGGACTCACCATTTGCATCCACAGTATGTAATTGCACATACATGGATTGTCCCCAACGTGTCGCAAAATGTATATTGAATTGAACCAGCATATTGTCGATATTTCAGTGTGCAAATTTACGAAAATAAAGTGCAATACGAAAGTTGGAACTGCAAGCCAGAGAAGAAAACCTGCAAATAATAACAAATAAAAAACCTTTCTGATAACAATTATCAGAAAGGTTTTTGAGGTTCGTGGCGGATTCGAACCGCCGTATACGGTTTT
>JBBIID010000424.1:0-2989 GCA_037446675.1 Paludibacter sp. | reverse complement strand
TTTCTTAATGGACATGCAGATGTTGTAGCAGGAATTATTATTGTAAAGAATGATTATGATTACAAATTGATGAGAAAAGTTTTAAATCAGTTGGGAGGAGTTATTGACCCGTTTAATTCTTTTCTTGTTCATCGGGGAATAAAAACACTATCTCTACGAATGAAAAAACATTGTGAAAATGCTATTCAAATTGCAGAGTATCTTGAAAAGCATCCAAAAGTAAAATGGGTTCGCTATCCCGGTCTAAAAAGTCATCCAAATTATGAAGTAGGATTGAAGCAGCATAAAGGTCACGGAGGCATGATTTCCTTTGAGTTGAATGGAGGATTTTCAGCTGGCGAAAAAGTTATGAACTCAGTTCAGCTTTGTCAACTTGCTGTAAGTTTAGGCGGAGTCGAATCGTTGATTCAACATCCTGCTAGTATGACACATCTTACGATGGGCGAAGAGGCTAGAAGAGCTGCGGGCATAACAGAAGGACTTGTGCGTTTGTCAGTCGGCATTGAAGACGCAAATGATATAATTGAAGATCTTGAACAAGCGTTAAATAAAATTTAATAATCTAAGCAAAAAGAGGAATAAAAAAATCATTCCTCTTTGATTATAACATTTTCCTCAGGAATAACATCTTCTCCGATTAAACGCAGATATAATTGAATTGTAGCTTTTACATCTTTTGCGCAGTACTCAGCAATGCGTTTATAATTTTTTTCTTTATAATAAACTTCAGCAACCTGACCACCGTTGATATCATCTTTTGGCGTTGGGATTCCGAAGATATGCGTCAGCAAAGCAAGCGATGAGTAATGTTTGTAATCTCCGAATCGCCATAAATCCATTGTGTCGAGATGATTTACTTCCCATGGTTTTTTGCCTGCAATATTGATTATAGAGGGAAGTTTAATTCCATTTATCAGCATTCTTCTTGCCACATAAGGAATATCAAATTCTTTTGAATTATGTCCACAAAGAGTGTCAAAATAAAATCCTCCTTCAGAAGAATTTTTCTTCTTAGGAGTTTCAAGAGTTTCTTTAAAATTGCTAAGAATTTTTTTTTCATCATCACCATAGAAAGATGTTATACGCATTAGTCGGGCGGTGTTTTCAGTCTTTAAATAACCACAAGAGATACAAACAATTTTTCCAAACTCTGCGTAAATACCAGCGCGCTCGTAAGTCTCTTCAGGTAAAGCTTCTTTTTTTATGAAAGAACTTTTCCAAGCCCAAAACTTTTTTGATTCTTCATCGAGTTCAGAATAATCTTCACACTGAGGAACAGTTTCAATATCGAAAAAAAGGATTCCTGATAAGTCAGATACAAAAGCCATTATCGCCCCAAAAATTAAATTATTAATTAGAATTAAACTGATGAAAGCTAAATAAAGTTTGATTTTTTTCAAAATGAAAGATTATACCAACATAGAAAAGCAGAAATAAAAATTGTCATCCCAAGCCCGACTGTAGCGGTCGAACTTAAGATGACAATTAAAAAATTTTATTGGGATATTAAATTACTTCATCAATATCATTTTTCGAGTGATGCTTGTTTTGCCTGCTGTTAAAGTATAGAAATAAATTCCCGAAGAGAATTTTCCCGCATCAAAATTTATTGAGTATGTTCCTGCAGAGAGAGTTTCATCTACGAGAGTTGCAATGTTGTTTCCAAGCACATCAAATATTTTCAGGCTAACATATTCGGAGGCAGGTAATCCAAACTTTATTGTTGTATTCGGGTTAAAAGGATTCGGATAATTCTGCTCAAGGTGCAAGGTTTCAGGAATTAAACTTTCATCTTTTTTTACATCGTTTGGCTCAGCAACTTCAAGCATCCAAACATAGGCGTCATCTTGCCAGACTGAAAAATCGGTGCTGTAATTAACGAACAAATATTCCCCTTTTCCATCTTTATCCATATCGGTAGAATAACTTCCGTAGAAATATCTTGGTGTAAGAGTTGGATTTGCTGTAGGTGAAATTCCACTTAACTCCCAAACATCAAAAATTGCTTTCCATGTCCAGCTTGCACTGTCAATCGGGCTACCGCTTCCATTGTATTCAACTTCATATATTTGTCCGTTACCCTCGCCGCCAATTAATAATGATAAGTTTCCATCACCATCAGGATCGGCAATATTCAATGTTCTGAATTTTCCAACATTGATTGCGGGAATTCTCATAAGCTCATGAATATTGGCTGTAGAAAGAGTTGAAATATCATTAGTCTCATCAACAACAAAAATCTGATTAACAGGTTCGGTTGCAGCAATGTACATTTCATTTTTACCATTGTGATCAACGTCTGCCACGCGCACACCCTCCAAAGCACCGTAATCTATACCCGTAGAGTTGTAAAGTTGGTCAACAGAAAAAGCCAACTGATAATTCTGATCGCCGAGAGCTTCAAAGATTCTCAAAGTAAATAAATCCCAAACAAACATGAAAATTTCTTTATGTCCATCATTATCCATATCGCCTGTAGTTACACTATAAATTGAACCACCATAAGTCTGCAGATGAGAAAATTCTGTAACCCAGAAACCGAAACCATCTAACTCACCCTCAACAGAACAAACCATAAATCCCCTGCCGTCTGTTCCCTGTCTTACTCCAACTATTAACTCATTTTTTCCATCCGAATCAATGTCTTCTACGTTTAAACTATATGGTCTGAAATCTTTATTATCAGCAAGACCAAAATTCCAATCTGAAGAAGGAGTTACCGCATCACCTGTTCCGTTTCCGTAATTATTTTCGCCCACAACACCACTCCATTGGAAAACCCAGAGTCTCGGAGGATTTGGTGATTCTGTATTTGCCACTGAAGGCATTGTTGTAATAATATCAACTTTGCCGTTGTTGTCTATATCTCCGACTGCAATTCCCGCAAATGAATTTGCAGCAACGGGATATTGCCAGTACCAAACAAGGTCATAAGTATTGTCAGCCGAGGCTTCATACATTAAAATATAATTTTTATCGAGATCAGTCC
>JBBIID010000423.1:0-3013 GCA_037446675.1 Paludibacter sp. | reverse complement strand
AATTTCCTGATTGTATTTCTGCTCAAAAACACTTACTTCTGCTACAACTTCCGGTATCAATTTTTCGATAGAATAATTTGGATCTTCGATTTGATTTGCCTTAAATCCAAGATGTCCACCGGCTTTAGGACCTTCTACAACCACTAAATCAGGAAGATAGTTGTACAACGTTTTCCATTTTTCGCAAATAATTTTAGCAGCTCTACCTGACGAAACAATAGGAACGAGTTTGGTCACACAGTCGGGAGTTCTGTATTTTGGCAAATCGAGAGGAAGCCCGGCTCCTGCAAAAATAACATCCACCTTTTCGGCAATTGACGTTTTTACCATTTCGCCAAAATTTGTTAGAGCCATCATAATGTTGACACCAATAATTCCCGATGTTTTCTCCCGTGTTTTTCTTATTTCCTCTTTCAGCCCAATAATGCAGGCATCCATATAGTCTTTCGCTGTATTGCGATATATCAATCCAAGTCCAGCACAAGAGATTACGCCCACACCACCTTCATTTGCAACCGCAGAGGCTAATCCCGATAATGAAATCCCAACACCCATTCCACCTTGAATTATAGGAAGTTTTGCGGTAAGATTTCCAATTTTTAGTTTATTCATATTGCACATTAAAACGATTTGTGTGCAAAGGTACGAATTAATAATTGAAGAATTTGCGGACAAATGCGAGATGAAAATATATTTAACGATAATCGGGCATTATTTGTGCGTTTTCGAATATTTATAGAAAATATTGTCAATAAAACACCTCCAGATACGATTTTAGATAGTATTGTATCATTTTTCTGAAAGCGAATTTTAATAAAAAAGACGTATCTTTGACATGAATAATTACAAAACGAAATGAATTTTATTGCACTCGATTTCGAAACTGCTCATGCCAATTATCCTTGCGAAATAGGATTATCAAGAGTCGAAAATGGAATAATTACTGAAACAAAGTCGTGGCTCATTAAACCGGCTTGTTTTCCCTACATGAATCCCTGGAATGAGCGGGTTCATGGCATATCGAACTATGATGTTGCCAACGAAAAAAATTTTGAAGAACATTGGTTGGAATTAAGTGAATGGCTTGAAGATACAATAATTGTTGCTCACAATGCAGCTTTCGACGTGAAAGTGTTGCGTTCGGCATTGGCTTATTACGACATTGCTTTGCCACGTTCGGAATATTTTTGCAGCGTTAGTCTTTCGCGAAAAGTATGGAAACATCTTCCAAGTCACTCATTGGCAACTCTTAGCAATTTTCATAACATACGATTCAATCATCATAGAGCAGGTGATGATGCCAAGGCCTGTGCTATAATCACATTAAAAGCTTTTGAGGAAATAGGAGCTGGTAGTCTCAGCGAAGGATTGGAGAAGTTGAAAATGGTATTGAAGAAAATATAAAAAAACCTCCCAGTTCTTCACAGAAACAGGAGGCCGTCATTAGTAGTTTATATTTATTTACACATACAAAAAACAGTTACTACAACTTGCATTGCAGCCAACTGTATACTAATGAACGTTTATATCGTAACTTGGTTCATTTGTAATCTCAGAAACTTGTTCAGTATACAAAACTTTTCCGTTTTCATCGAGAGCTACAACCGAACGTGCCATCAATCCTTTCAATGGACCATCGGTGAGCAGAACACCGTAATCATTTGCAAAAGAGTTATATCTGAAATCGGATGCGGTAACCACATTGGTCAATCCTTCAGCACCACAAAATCTGCTTTGAGCAAAAGGTAAATCTTTTGATACACAAATAACTACAACATTTTCTTTATCGGAAACCCATTTGTTGAACTGACGTACCGACATAGCACAAGTACCAGTGTCGAGACTTGGAAAAATGTTTAGTAAGACGCGTTTTCCCTTATAATCAGCCAAATGAATTTCCTGTAATCCGCTTCCTACTAGTGTGAAATCAGGGGCTTGTGAGCCTACTTCTGGTAATGACCCAATTGAATGAACATCGTTTCCTTTAAATTTTACTGTTGCCATTTTTTATAAGTTTATAATTAAGTATAAAAATAATTCTGTTAATACTCTAATAACATCTTCCTGTTGTTTTTTGTTTATATTTGCAATAAATTCTTTCGTGCAGACTATGAAGTTTACTTTTTACCTTCCTTTTTTCATTGTTCTTTTGCTCTTTTCGTGTAAAGATCCCAATGAATATCGTGTAGCTTCCGATTTTGCTGAATATTTGAACCGTTTTGAAACAGAAGCGGCTAAAAGAGATAAACACTTCGACCTGAAAAATACCGGATTAATTATAGAATATGCCAATTTAAAAAATGATTATATTGGATTGACACATTACGAGAATCCCATTCGTATAGAAATTGACAAAACTTATTGGCATGATATTGCCACCGTAGCCGATGTTGATTTGTTGAGAGAATCTCTTATTTTTCATGAATTGGGTCATGGGTTATTAAACCGTGGCCATATAAATACGATTCTTGAGAATGGTGACTGGAAGTCTATAATGTGCGGAGGTACCAAAGTTGACAATAAAAGCTGGAACATAAATTATCATGGCATTCGTCGCGACTACTATATTAATGAATTGTTTGACGAAAGTACACCTGAGCCTGAATTTTCCAGTAAGATATTGTTGGCAGACACTACAAAATACGCTGAAAAAGTGTATTTAAGTTTTGATAATGAACAAAATGCAGGTTGGGATATTACGCCAACAGATAAATATGATATTAGTCTGCAAGATGGTAGATTAAAATTTGAATCGAAAATTGACAAAACATATCTGGTTTTTGCTAATACATCTATTGATGTGCAATCTGATTTTAGTTTCGATCTGCATATCGAATCTCATCCTACAGATGCTTCGCTCAAATATGGTCTTTTGTTTGGCTACTTACCCGAAAAATCTGATGGAGCAAATGATCCCATTGAATATTTCACGATTAGCAACGACCAGTTTATGTATATTGGTAATCGTTCTTGCTTTACATATTTTTAACAATTATATAAAACCTCTATTATT
>JBBIID010000422.1:2737-3013 GCA_037446675.1 Paludibacter sp. | reverse complement strand
AATCTGCGGATCATCAAAACGCAGACTACGTTCGTGCGACGGCATATACGGATTATCCACTTTATAGGTAAAAACAGCCCTTTCGCTAAGAACATGAAAGCCGTGGGCAAACCCCTGCGGAATATAGAACTGGCGTTTGTTTTGTCCGGATAGCTCTACAGCCATATACTTTCCGAAAGTGGGCGACCCTTTCCGTAAGTCCACCGCCACATCAAGTACCGTGCCCTCAATCACCCGCACCAGTTTGGCCTGCGAGTAAGGAGCCAACTGATAATG
>JBBIID010000422.1:0-2714 GCA_037446675.1 Paludibacter sp. | reverse complement strand
GGAAGAGCCTGATTCATTTTCCTGAATAAAGTCTACCTTCCCCACATTCTGATTAAAAACCTCCTGTTTAAACGATTCCATAAAGTAACCTCTCGAATCGGAAAGAACTTTCGGCTCAATAATCCACAACCCTGCTATTTCTGTCTGTATATATTTCATTCTGTATATTCTGTAAGAAAAAACAAAGTAAATCATTTTTGCCAACATGTGCAATAAAATATTTTATTAACAAAAGTTGACCGAACTCTTGCAAGATTCAAAAAGATTGCCTTACTTTGCACTCGCAATTCGGGAGAGACTTGCATTTATGTAATGATTTACCATTTGCAATGAATGGTTCCTTGGCCGAGTGGCTAGGCACCGGTCTGCAAAACCGTTTACGGCGGTTCGAATCCGCCAGGAACCTCCAGGAAAAGCTCCAAAGTTATTGATATTCAATGCTTTCGGAGCTTTTTTTGTTTTTAGATGACGTAATAAAATAGGATAAATGTTTTTTATATGTGTCAGATTGTCAATAAAATGATTGTGTATCCTATTTATTCAAGTAAATTTCTTTTGCTTTGGAACATGGTTTTTTGAATTATTTATAAGGCTTATCTATTGAAATATTGCGTTTTTGTATTTCTAAAATAATGGTTATTAGACTTTTATGCTTTAGATTTCGTCCGCCTGCCGAATTACCGTTTACTTCTCGCATATAGTCATCGAATTTTCAATGAAAGATAATGGTATATCCGAAATCCGTATATTTTCTTTGAATTCTTTCAGAACGTTATAGGTTATCATATACACACGAATAGTCTCAGAGTTAAGACCTTTTTTGCGTTTACGTTCTGCAAATTCAAGATAGTTGTCATACAATGAGCCGTTTTCGGGTTTTACTTTTTTCTTATCCGAATAGAACTCTTTTACCACGTTTATAGTAAATTCCAGCCCTTTTACAAGGATTCTTTATATAAAGCTCTAATTCCGTTATCTTCTGATTTAAGAGGATTAGCAATGCTTTATCTTTTGTAACCTTCTTCTTCGCATCCCATTGCTCTTTTCGTACATCTAATTTCACTGAAACTTTGGTTTCCTTGATACCAACCCGAACCCGAAGGTATATTGGGTATTTGCCGTTACGTTTTATTGGCTTGTCATTTCTTATACAACTTATGATTGAATATTCTGCCATTTTCTAAAGAAGTTCATTAACTCGCATGAACTAAGTTAGTTGGCAGTTTGGAGACGGCAAAATAATTGCCAAAGAAACTAAAGTTGAGATAAAAATCCTATTATTAGTCCACAATCAGTAGTTACTTTGACGTTGTTTATAGTACAATCGCTTACTATATCGGGGTGAATATCTTTTTTATCGACATAAAAATCACTAATATTTTTAGTTAAAAAGAATATAGGCTTTGATTGCTTCAATTTATCAGCAAGACTTAAACAAGTACCCCAAATGTAACAATCTTTATATTCTCCTTTTCTTGCAGCTGGAGCCATGTAATTTTTAACCCTGAAATGAGCGAATTTATTAAACTTTTTTTCTTCTCTTACAAAGTAAGTTTTTTTACTAATTCGTTTAGATAGGTTTTCCAAATCATTAATCAAATTTAAGCCAGAAATATCTAATTTATTTTTTGTAGTAGTTCGAAATAAATTTATTAATTCAAAATGTTTTGCTATTAAACTATTGGTTTTATTTATACTACTCGAATACTCATTTTTGACAATTCCAATATTAGAATTGTATTCATGAAGAACTAATTCAGATGATATAGATATTATCTCTCCCTTTTCTATTTTATCTAACAAAAGCAAATAAGATTTTAATTCGTTGGGATTAAGGCTATCTCTGTAAGCAAATCTAAATATATCAAGCAAACTACATGTATCCCAAAAAACAATAGGTTTGTCAGCTTTTGATAATTGCTTAGATAATCCATTAAGATACCGCTTACTCATCTTTTAATCCTGTATAAAACTTTAATAAATCCATTCCATACTCATAATCACGCATTAAGTCGCTCACTGTATCGTCTTCATCAATGTACCATTTCTTATCCTCTATGAGCCATTTCTCTAAATCCTCTAAAGGTAAAATTGAACAACTCTCTATTGAAACTTTCAAAAAATTGAACCACCTTTCTCTATCATTCGGATGAGATATTGGATATGATTTATTGCAAGTTGATTCCCACATATTTAATGCACGGACAACATTTGGGAGAACTAAATCCTCTATTGTTACAATTTCTTTAGTTATTTTTACCTTATACTTATTTTCGTCAGTTATTGGTTTGAAAAAATTCTCCCAAAAATCTTTTAAAATAAGATTGTAACGTTCTATACCCAAAGAAGAAATAGATGAAGAGACAATATTCGTTATAGATAGTTTGGAATCGACAATTGCAAGCCAAATCGTAGAATCAAAATGCTTTTTTAGATTTGATTTAAAACAAGCAACCCTGTCTTTGTCTCTAAACAAATTTAATGCGTAATCTTCAGTTTTTACCTTATCTAAAGAAAATTCTTTTGAATCTTGAGTCTTTAATTTATTGAGAAGAACAATTAAATCCTCATCTTTTCCATAAATATTAAGATGTATAAATTTCTTCATGGCAATAATGTATTATTTAGATTGATAGGCAAATATACGAATAATTAAACTAAAAATACATGTATCCAATATGCATCCTAAAGCAAATTCTCTCAATAAAAAAGGG
>JBBIID010000421.1:0-3018 GCA_037446675.1 Paludibacter sp. | reverse complement strand
AGAGACTGGTTGAGAATAGGTGAAGATTATTCGTCGGGATTAAAACCTGAATGGACAGGCTTTAATTTTGCAGAAGTACCCGTAGGTCTTAGTTACATCTCTAAATCAGGATTTCAGAGTTCACTCCAATTGGATTTTGTATTAAGTAATGAGTCAAATAATTTTTATTTCAAAAATGGTCTCATCGAGTTCCGTATAGGTTGGCGTTTTAAAACCGGCAAGAAAGGATATTAAAGAAATGAGAAAGACATTAACAATAATTGTAGCTTTTCTATATAGCCTGTGTGGAAGCGCTCAGGATACAATCACATTGAAAAACGGAAATGTAATAAGAGCGCATATTCTTGTGAAAAGTGACAACTATATTAAATATAAGCCGGACAGCATCAAATATAGTCATACAACTTTTGTTACAGGACTAACCAATGTCCGGACAATTCGTTATTGTAACGGTGAAGTAGATCTGTTAAGTTCACAAAATCCAAGAAGTATATTCCAATTGGGTGTACATGCGGCTGAAAATTTATATTACAACAGACAATTCCTTACCGTAGGTATAGATTATTTGTTCAACCCAAAAATAAGTGCAGAACTGAATATCGGAGGTTTTACCGGATATTTGCAAAATAATTTCCGATATTCATTTGGCGGTAAACTCTGGTTTGCAGGCACCTATAGTAAAAGTGGTTTTTCTCCTTTTACAGGATTATTATACGGTAAAAATGCTTCTGACAGATTCTTTGAAATGCCTGTTGGCATTAGTTATATTGCAAAGTTTGGATTGCAAACTTCCCTTCAATTAAATCTTCTCAAAAACATAAACAGGGAAAAGTATCTCAGTGATATTAACCTTGAACTCAGATTGGGTTGGCGATTTAAAACATATAAATAGTCTTGCTCAACCGTCAATAGAAGTTTTGTCGTATATTGTCGGAGTTAGAATTTACATAATTATTGGATTGTCAGAATATAGTTTAGGGTAAAATATCTACTTACATTGCAAACTTACTGCTAGCGCTGTTCTGTGACCTGTGCCTGCTTTGGCGCTGATTACTAATTCCCGCTAACGGGAAGAAGCACGAGTCCATTTCACTGTTCTGCCCAGCGTAGGAACTCCTTTATAAGCTCTCAGTTCCAAATTATCAGCATCCTTAAGCAGAGCTTTAAGTCCGTAGGTATTCCCATCCTGTACGTTGTACAATTGGGCATCCACATATTCTCCGTTTGCATACTTCAATCCTGTAATATGGATAATACCTTGCCGTGATCGCCTTCTTAGCTTTATATCCGGATTTTGACTGTCTTTTTTTGGTGTTTTCCCGTCTGCTTCAAACATATCTTTTGCCCACAACAATCTGCCGGAGTAAGTGTCTCCTGATTTGAAAATCTCTATTCTATAGTCTTCACGCTGCCAAATACCTATAATTTTATCGGCTGGCAATTTTTGCGCAAAAGATGCAACTGAAACAAAAAGTAACATTGCCACAAAACACATTTTTTTCATTGCTTTTTATGTTATCCCATTATTTGTTTTTGTATCAAATATACGCCTGAAAGCACCAACTGTTCACCTTTTTGCTCGGACATTCCTAAAAAAAAGAAACTTCTATTTTTATCTTAGCAATTTGATAAAAAGATCTGAAGATTCCATTTGGTTGCTCAATGCGGAAATTACTTTTTATTCTCCAGCCCTTTATTAGTAGCCATTTTATTTAAAACTATAAAATTGAATTTTCACGAATTATTTTCTCCTGGCTCTCATTTCCTGAACCAATTTCCAACTGTTGCCGTTATCAACACTTTTTTCATTACACCATCTAAAACTATCGGGTGTGATATCACGATACACCCAGCGCGATTGCGACCCGGAGCTATCAATTCCGCCCAACTGTATTATCTCATTTCCTACCCGGCGACCAATCTGTTGAACAATAGTTCCACTCGGTGGATTTATCCAAACAATATGCCATGCATCAATTTTCGGATCATAAACCCGAATGGTTGTACTATATCTATTTCCCGGCTCTGTCCAGCTCACAGGGTCATTTCCTCTTATAGGTGTTATCCAAAGATCTTGAATTGCCCGTCCTTCCAGCACCCACTCGAAACGAATATCCCATTGTGAATATCTTTTACTCCCATCTTCCGGATACTCGATCGTATCAGCAACCCAATCGCCAATAAACTGACCATAAAGCATTAATTTTTCTTCGTACTCTTTGGCCGGCCCGTTAGCAACCAATCCTTCAGCAAAACTACATTTCATGTTATCTGTTTTTATTATTAATTATTTGTAATAACAATTTCAATTGCTTTTATTTCAGCACGATTAAATAGTGCGAAAGCTAATACATTAGCGACTGGTTTTTCTATTTTTTCTCCATTTTACTTTAGATTCAGGAATCATATAATAGGCATCATTTTTTACAAACTCACCGAAGATTATATATTTTCTATGAAATCCCCAAGACTTTTGTGGTCTTGAATTCATAGTTAATTTATTTATGACTTTTCCATTTTCAATCATATATAGTTTTTCATTTCTATAAAATAACTTACTTGGTCTTGGCAAACTGATTGAACTATTATAATGAAAAGCTACATCTAATTCTTTATTACAACATGTATCACGCATATCAGTAAGGTAATACAGTAAAATCGTGTCCTTATTTATCTTATATTCTCCACAAGCAATATCATGCATCAAACTAAAGGCATATCGGTACTTAAAAGTTGAATCTAAATTAAAAATGAGATAATTATATTCGTTCAAACTATCATCAATATATTTTCCTCTCAGATTAATCTGTCCGTATGTTGAAAAGGAAATGAATAGATATAATATGATTTGTATATTCTTCATAATAGTAAACTTTTCTCCTTTTTGCTCGAACCTTTTCCTAAAAAAGAAGGAACCTTTCTCCATTTTGCTCGAACGTTCCCTTAAAAAGAGGGAATCTTTCACCTTTTTGCTTGAATGTTTCCGCAATGTTTAATAAATTTATTTTCTTGTGATTG
>JBBIID010000420.1:0-3056 GCA_037446675.1 Paludibacter sp. | reverse complement strand
AGATCGTTTTTCTTTAAATTAACAGCAATATGTGGATTTGTTTTGCTGGCTCAAAATGTGTTTTCAACTGAAATTGTGATAAGGAGAGATAATCCGACACCTCCACCTGATCCGGTACCTCTTTTGGAAGAATTAATTCCAGTGTCAGCAACTATTGATGAAAGTCAACTTGCAGTTTATTTTGATTATCCAGTAGGAAATGCACTTATTCGAGTAATAAATGAATTGGGTCAAACTGTATATCAGGAGGTAGTAGATACAAACACCAATTTAGATGTGCACGTTCAAGCTGGTGCTTGGTCTGATGGAAATTATAAACTTAAGATTAGTTATGATACTACCTATTTGATTGGAGAATTCCAAACGGAATAAAATATTTAATGTACTGAAAGCAATACGACTATGTTGGTTAGTAAAAGTAATAGTGAATTGAACATAGCCTAACCTAGCTTGAAAATTATCTGTAGAGAATCAACAAGTTGTATTGCTTTTAAAACATAATGACGTTTCATTGATTTGTTATCTTTGAAACGTCTGTTGTCTATATAGATGCTTAACTTTTAATTAAAGATGTAAAATCTTTAAGATGAAGAAAAAGAGTTTGGAAGCGCTTAAAATTATGATAGCAGTAACTGTTGAAATGGTTAAATATTCAGAATGCATATTTTTGCTAAAAAGTAATTAAATAACAAATAGAGAAAAAAACTTTTGATTTAATGTATTTTAATTGCTGTTGTCCATTAAACAAATATAATTGGTCTTTTATTCTTTATTGGCGAAGATATATATTTAAGAAACTCATACAAATAGTTTAGATTGGATAAATGTCAATTTTGTCAACAAAAAAAGCTCGGATCAGACGATCCGAGCTTATATAAAAGGGTATTTTTTTATTATGCTTTAAACTCTTTCAAGTCTTTGTAACTTTTTACGAGCGAATCAATGTCTTTCAAATGTTTAAAAAACATTGTTAATCCTATTCCAAGTCCTATAACTGCGCCAACGCACATCCCTATAATAATTTCCGGTTTTAAGAGCCGGGCATCCAAAATAAACATAATTGCAATCAGTGGTAGTAGTAATGCCATCCCTACAATAGTTCTTAGTCTTGTGATCACTTTAAATCTGATAGCTTTATTTAGTAATTCGGAAGTTGAGCAAGTGTTGATATCCATTTGGCGCAAGAGGTAAATTTTGTAAATTTGCCAAATGCCAGCCAAAATCATGAGACTGTTAAAAAGCATAGTTAACCCGAAAGGATAGATTCCCGCATACAAGAATAATGTAAAAAAGGGAACGCAAGCAAAGCACATCACAAGAAAAAAAACTTCGTATTTCATTAGTTTCTCTTTTGCAGATTGTTGTCGGCTGTCGAGCATATCCTCAATCATACGTTTGTTAAGTGATTCTGCTTGTTCCAATCGTTTATTCATATCGTTCCATGCGTTTTTTATTTCGTCTAGTTCCATAGTAAAATCTGTTTAATTGTTTGTCATTTGAGATAATTTTTCTTTTATTCGGTTGATCCGAACGCCAACATTACTCTTAGTAATGCCAATGATTTGCGCTATTTCGTCGTACGACCGTTCTTCAAGATAAAGTAAAACAATTGCTTTTTCAATAGCATTGAGTTTGTTTATCATTTTGTAAAGTTCCTTTATTGGGTCTGACTCTGTAATATCTGCATAAATATGCAAATCTTCTGTCAATGGTTGAGTTTGAGGCTTCTTCCCTGATTTTCTGAGGAATGTTACGCAGGTGTTCAGCGCGATTCGATAAATCCATGTCTGAATTTTACTCTCACCTCTGAACTCGGGATAGCCTTTCCACAAGTTGATAACTACTTCTTGAAATAAATCCTGAGGCGTGTCCATGCTATTTGCATACATGTAACAGAATTTATAAATCAGCGATCTGTTTTGCTCTATCAGAGATACAAATTGTTGTTTTTGATTTTCCATTAATAATTTTTGATTTTCAGAATTGTTCCTTACCATTTTTCAAAATATGTCAATCGAAAACGATAAGGTTGCATGCTCACCAATTCGTTTGTTGTATAACCTTAGTCGCAATTTCAGTTATAATATTACATTAAGTCTTAATTATTTTTTATTTAAACAGAGAAAAACTGGTACATTTATATTTTTATACTGTAATATTGTGTTGTGGAGAGTGATATAATTCTACAAATTTGATTTTGATTTTTATTGGTTGTTGTGTTTTTTCTGATTTTTTTATATAAAATAAGGCTTCTATCTTTCAAATTGAATAAAAAACTGATTTTTTTCTTCCAAACTATTTGGAGTTTAAAATTCTTAGCTTATCTTTGCACTCAAAATAAACGAAATGAATTTTCAACGTCTTTATACTATTTTAGTCCTCGTCGTGCTTTTGGTCAAAAATCAGAGGTGAGGGGGTTATGTAGTCTAAATTGTATGTAAACATACTTAAAAAAACCTTTCTCACCATAACGGAGAAAGGTTTTTTATTATCCCTAAATTCTTAAAAAATAGGGTTTGAAACAATAAAAAAGATCATTAAATAAGATTTTTATCTTTAAAAAGAATTTTCAATAAGAGAGTCTTTCATTTTAAAGATGAAAATGAGCAGATGCATTATGAAAACAGAATTACGAAGTGCTACCAGTACACAAGGACGCCGAATGGCAGGAGCTAGGTCGCTATGGCGAGCAAATGGAATGAAAGATAGTCAGATGGGAAAACCCATTGTTGCAATAGTAAATTCGTTTACTCAATTTGTTCCGGGACATGCCCATTTACATTTAATCGGACAAAAAGTTAAGGCTGAAATAGAAAGTTTGGGCTGCTTTGCGGCAGAATTTAATACCATTGCTATTGACGATGGAATTGCTATGGGACACGATGGGATGCTTTATTCTTTACCATCTCGCGATTTAATTGCCGACAGTGTTGAATATATGGTTAATGCACACAAAGCTGATGCCATGGTTTGTATCAGCAATTGCGATAAGATTACTCCCGGAATGTTGATTGCTGCTATGCGATTGAATATTCCTACTGTATTTGTATCGGGAG
>JBBIID010000419.1:0-3060 GCA_037446675.1 Paludibacter sp. | reverse complement strand
AACATAGGTGCTCATACAGAAATTTAACTGATTGGATATTCAAATGCTTTTTGAATTATTTTCACTTAAATTTTCCGTCAAATATAATAACATTTATTTGATTTAAGATTAATTCATTTACTTAATTTTAAGTTTATCAAGAGGACTTTTTATTTGGTCGAATCCTTTGGTGGTTATGTGCGTGTATATCTCTGTGGTTTTGGTGTTTTCGTGCCCCAGCAGACTCTGAATATATCGCAAATCGGTTCCCGCTTCGAGCAGGTGGGTGGCAAAGCTATGCCGCAAACAGTGTACTGTAATGTGCTTTTTTATACCAGTTTTATCAAGAGCTGTTTTCAATGCTTTTTTTATGCTGGTTGTTGAGTATTGTCCGGAGTTGCTTCCTTCAAAAAGCCATTCTTTTGGGTGATAATAACTCACATATTTTCGCAAAATTTCGAGTGTCGTGTTTCCTAATATGGTGTACCTGTCTTTTTTGCCTTTGCCTTGTTGAATCCTTATTTGCATGCGCTGGCTGTCTATGTCTTTAATTTTTAGATTAATAAGTTCGCTTATGCGCAGTCCGGCCGAATAAATAGTCATGAGTACGGCTTTGTGTTTCAGGTTTTCGGTAACATTCAAAATTGCAGTTATTTCTTCCTCGCTGAGTACTTCGGGCAGAAACTTTTCTTCGCGAGGTCTTTCGATGTAGTACATTTTTCGAGCTCCGCCCAGCACTCTTTCGTAGTAAAATTTTATGGCATTGATAGACTGGTTTTGGTACGAAGTGGATACACCGCGTTCGGTAACAAGATATTGCAAAAAACCGATAATCATTTCTTCGCTGATGTCGTTGATGGGAATTTCGTCGTAATAATTAATGAACTCCTCAAATAAATCGGTGTAAGAATCCATTGTGTGTTTGCTATATCGGAGCTCCTTTAGTTTTCTGACGTAATTTTCAGGGCATTCCCGATAGTTTTCAATGTCATGTCTCGATTTTCGGGGTTTAATGCTGTTTTTGTTTACCATGTGAAACCTAAACTCTAGCGCATTTTGCATGGCAATAAGTTTAAGTTCTTCCATAAATTTATCGGAATACGAAACTTCCCAGCACAATTCGTATGCGTTCCAAACGCTATACGGTATTCGTTTTATTTGTAAGGCAATGTCTTTTGTGTAACTAAAATACACTTTTAGTTTACGATTGGAATGGTTGATTACCAGCATTTCGTTTTTAGTGAAACTCGGTCGCTCGGTATTTATCATCTGCTGGGAAGCAAGATCGGTAATAAGTGCATTCCGACCGGAAAAATAAGATTTTATATTGTCGGCATTTTTACTTCTGTTTGGGATAATCCAGCGGAACAGCGAGGCATTCCATTTAGCATATTTAAAGGAACGGAGAAATTGAATGTCAGCATCATTTTTCGGCAATTTTATTGTAATTTGAGTTCGGGCAATAATGATTTCAATGGCATTCTTATCCCATTTCTCGAGCGGTTTCTCAATGATTTTTTCGGTAGGTTCATTGTTGTTGTGTGGAGTGTCATCTTTCTTTTCTAGCGCCAATGAATGAGATGCGCTCTCTTTTTTCTCTAAAACGGGTGGAAGCGGGGAGGTGTCATATTCTAAATCAGGGAAAAGTGCTTTCAGCTGGTCGAAGGCTTCTTTGCTGTACGGAATATGCCACGCGCACATGGTTTTGCTCCAGCGAGCATCCGGAATTTGTTTCAACTGCGAACTTATTGCCGGATTATACGGAAAATCGACGCGAATGCGCGATTCCGACCGATGAATAACTTTTGAAACCTTCATAGCAGTAATGTTTTTTACAGGTCATGGCCTCAAAGTTAGCGATATATCTCTTTATTAACAAACGAATTGTTTTAAAATCGATAAAATTAAAAATAAATTCAAATTAATGTTATAATAGAGTCGGCCTAACAATTTAAAATGTTGTCTTTATTGTTGCATAATAGTGGAAAATACAGTAGTGAACAACTATGAGTGCTGGTGAACAAATGAATGGGTAAAATATCAAAGCGCATGGTCTGCATTTGATGTTTTTTGCTGGTTTGTTGGCTGGAGAATGCGCTTAACGAGCCTCATTCCCTGTATTTTAAATAAATATAGCTAATTGAATAATTTTCACTAACTTTGCACGCTCAAAAAAAAGATTGTGTTTCATGCAAAAAATTAGAAATATCGCGATTATTGCACACGTCGACCATGGTAAAACAACGTTGGTGGACAAGATGCTGTTGGCTGGACATTTGTTTCGTGACAATGAAAAGGCCGGTGAATTAATTATGGATAATAACGATCTCGAACGAGAGAGAGGAATTACCATTTTGGCAAAAAATGTATCCATTGATTATCAGGGCTACAAAATAAATATTATTGATACTCCGGGACACGCCGATTTTGGTGGCGAAGTAGAACGCGTATTGAACATGGCAGACGGAGTTTTGCTGTTGGTTGATGCATTCGAAGGGCCAATGCCACAAACCCGTTTCGTGTTGCAAAAAGCATTACAAATTGGGTTGAAGCCAATTGTTGTTATCAATAAAGTAGATAAACCAAACTGTCGCCCGGACGAGGTGCACGAAGCAGTTTTCGATTTGATGTACAACTTGGATGCGACCGAAGATCAGCTCGATTTTCATACTGTTTACGGTTCGGCAAAGCAAAACTGGATGTCAGAAGATTGGAAAAATCAGACCGATACCATTGTGCCTTTGCTCGATGCTATTATCAAATATATTCCTGAACCCTTGTATCTCGATGGAACACCTCAAATGCTGATTACTTCGCTCGATTATTCATCGTACGTGGGTCGTATCGCTGTAGGTCGTGTTCATCGCGGAACGTTGAAAGAAGGCATGGATGTTAGTTTGGTAAAACGTGATGGTAAAATTGTAAAATCGCGCATTAAAGAACTTCATACATTTACCGGGTTGGGACGTACACGTGCAACGGAAGTAAAATCGGGAGATATTTGCGCATTGGTAGGTATCGAAGGATTCGAGATTGGCGATTCTATTTGCGATATTCTAAATCCGGAACCGCTTAAGCCAA
>JBBIID010000418.1:0-3065 GCA_037446675.1 Paludibacter sp. | reverse complement strand
AATTGTCATGCCACTAATTGAGTTTATAAGATTATAAAAGTATTTCGACAATAATTTTTCAAAAAACAGGATGAATTCAACTATTATATTAGGAATAGAATCGAGTTGTGATGATACTTCCGCTTCAGTAATCCGCGATGGAGTAATGCTTTCCAATGTCATTGCCAATCAGGCAGTTCATGCAAGTTATGGTGGCGTGGTGCCCGAACTTGCTTCAAGAGCTCACCAATTAAATATCATTCCCGTAGTTCACGAAGCGCTAAAGCGTGCAGGAATAGAAAAGAATCAGCTTAATGCGATTGCTTTTACGCGCGGACCGGGATTGCTTGGCTCGTTGCTTGTGGGTACTTCATTCGCTAAAGGCCTCGCGCAATCGTTAAAAATACCATTGGTTGATGTAAACCATTTGCAAGCTCATGTATTAGCACATTTCATCAGCGAAGGAAAACCAGACGAACAACGCCCTGAGTTTCCGTTTTTATGCTTGCTGGTTTCCGGCGGAAACTCACAAATTGTATTGGTAAAAGCTTACGACGATATGGAAGTTATTGGACAAACCATTGACGATGCTGCCGGCGAAGCTTTTGATAAATGTGCAAAAGTAATGGGGCTACCCTACCCCGGTGGTCCGCATATCGACCGGCTGGCCAAAGAAGGAAATCCGAAAGCATTTACATTCAACAAACCGCAAATTCCGGAATACAACTACAGTTTTAGCGGATTAAAAACGTCTTTCCTTTACCTGCTGCGCGATAAAGTAAAAGAAAATCCGAATTTTATTGAAGAAAACATAAACGATCTTTGTGCTTCGCTGCAAGCCACAGTTATCGAAATTCTGATGGCTAAACTTAGAAAAGCTGCTAAAGATTTGAATATAAATCAGGTGGCAGTGGCAGGTGGTGTTTCTGCTAATTCGGCTCTGCGACAGGCTTTTCACGATCACGCTGCAAAATACAACTGGAAAGTGTACATTCCGCCATTTGCATTTACAACTGACAATGCGGCAATGATTGCGATTACCGGATATTTTAAATACCAAAACGATGATTTTTGTTCTATCGAAGAAGTGCCGTTTTCACGTGTCACCGATAAATTTTAAATTGCCATAGTGCTCTACGAACATCATTCACAGAAAAAGAAATAATTATGAAAATTCCGCAGTTAAAATTTCCGGAAAAACTTGAGCCCTTCAAAGGAGTTATTCTATTTGCTGTGGTCATGATGCTAGCCAATGTTTTTTGGAAATACAATGTATTAGGCGACGATGTAAATCGATTCGACTCCATTGTAACTTTCTGGGAAATTAATATCTCTGCTCCATTCAGCTGGATGGCTAAACATGCAGCTCATATTGCGGTATCGGTGCTTAATTTTTTAGGTTCTGATGTTGTTTTAAAACCGGGAAATATTTTTCAACATAGTTCAGGTTTTCGTATTCAAATTGTTTGGGCGTGTACGGGCATCAAGCAAGCTTATATTTTCTTTTGCATTCTTGCTTTTGCACGAGGACCGTGGCTGAAAAAACTTTGGTTTATTCCGCTTGGCATTTTTGTGGTTTACGCATTCAATATTTTCAGAATAGTCTTTATCATAGGCATGTCCGAAACTCATCCCGAATGGTTTCATTTTCTCCATATTTATGCTTTTAAATACTCTTTTTATGGCATTATTTTTCTAATGTGGGTATTGTGGGAGGAAAAAATTGCAAAAAAACCTGTAATTAAAAACAATACTGATACTCCGTTGGCTAATTGAAATCATTAAGATAGCCAAATCATCTTAAATATTCAATAATTAATGAACAAAAGCGCTATATAAAAGCATTTTAATTGTGAATAGAGACTAGATGTATAAAACATTAATACAGTTTGTGAACGGTTTATTTTCTAGCTCTAGAAACATAATTAAACTTTTAAAAGAAACATTATTATGAGCGCAGGTAAAGTAGCACTGGGATTGGTGGCTGCAGCAGCCACAGGTGCAGTATTAGGATTATTGTTTGCCCCTTCGAAAGGGAAAGTTCTCCGTAGAAAAATTCGCAGCGTAACTGCGAAAGAAATGGAAGATTTAAAAGACAAATACGACGAATTCGCTGAAAACGTATCGAAAAGTTACGAAAAAGTGAAAGAAAACATCAACGATTTTGCACGTAAAAACATGAATCATCATGATGAAAAGATTAAAACGGCTGAAAGTAATTAAGATGCGTAATTTATCGTTTCTGAAAATCGACAAAATAAAAACGCAATTGTTTATAAAATCAAACAATTGCGTTTTTTTATTACAAAAAAAGCACGACACTATCACAATGTCGTGCTTTTCCAATCTTAAGTTCAATTGACATTAAAAAAACTATTTTACAAGCATTATTTTTAGAGTTGTATCTGAGCTTTTTACAACGTATGCACCCTTAGGACTATACGACATATCAATATTGTTTACAGAAGTGATTATCCTTCTACCTGTGATATCATATACCTGAATAGCTGCATTAGAATTGTTATGAATAATTTTTCCATCAAAATAAATATCATTCTTAGAAGTACTATTTAGACCGGTTCCTAAGAAATCACCTTCAATTTTCAAGTGACCTAAAGTTGCACTACCGTTATTCTGATTAGTGATTTTCACTACAATCGGTTCATTCATATTTACATTATAGCTCAATGTATATTTTGTATTTGAGCTAATAGTAGCAGAAGTAAATGCTAACAACCCATTTACACTAAGAGTATATACCCGACTTCCGGTTGCAGACAAATCGACTGTGAAGGTACTGCACTTAGACAAATAAAATTCAATATCCGTATAACTATTTGCTTTTAGAACTGTTGCAGCTGTTGTTTCGCCCGATTCATACCAAAGTGAAGCATCCGAACTTGTATAAGCATCATTAAATGATATTCCATTGGTAGGTGATAGCATCCAAATAGGGATAGTATAGCCAGACGAGAAAGTAGTTTCGTAAGGATATGGTCCCGAATACGGATCAATAAGATTTACGGAAACTTGATAAGTTTTTTGAGTAATTCCATCCTGTGCAGTTACCACATAATCCACCGGAA
>JBBIID010000417.1:0-3070 GCA_037446675.1 Paludibacter sp. | reverse complement strand
TGTTATGTAATCGTCAACATAATTGCAAATGAGTTTTACATTTCCGTGCGGATAATATCCCGTAAGTTTCCCATTCAGTTTTCCGTTTTTGTAATAACAAATCTTATTAACGGCTCCGTCCTCGTAATCTTTATAATAATCGGTAAAAAGTCCGTCGTAAACCCCATTTACTTTAACCGATTTTTCTTTAATTCTCCCATTTTCGAAATAGCTTACGCCCGGCCCGTTTTCTAATCCATTTTTAAACTGTTTCACAAAACGTACTTTACCATCCTCATAATAAGCTTTTACCTCACCGCTGGGCAAATTATTCTGATAATTAGCAATTTCCTGAACATTCCCATTTTCGAAATAGTTGATCACTTCACCATTTAGCAAATCGTTTTTATAGCTCAGTTTTTGTTGAATTTTTCCTGTTGGATAATAATAATGAAGCACTCCGTTAAGCGTTCCATTTTCGAAAGGCATTTCCTGTTTTATTGATCCGTTTTCATAATAATCTTTCCACAAACCAACCAGTTTATCATGGTCGTAATTGCCCTCCTGCCATGTTTTTCCATCAGAATAATAAATGATGTATTTTCCCTGTTTATACTCTTTTTCGCCATCGGTGATAACAGAGTACACTTCTTTCAATTGCTTTTTATCCGCATCGTACCATGTTTTTATGGTTTTCGCTTGCGAAAAAGCAATTTGAGATACAATAAAAAAAACAGATAAAATCCAATAACGACCCAACATACTAACCTTACTATTCAATTATTTCACTTCCAACATCATTTGAGTACCACCCAATGGTTGGCGATGGCCGTAATCTAAAATGGCTGCCAAAGCATATTTCCCTTTTGCCAATTGTTTTGGCAATTGCAACTTCACAATTCGCACACCGTCAGGATATACCGTAACTTTCACCGGATTGAATTTCTCTTCTTTAGCCGTTTGCAAATCGGCAAGCGCCAAACTTACATTTGCATCAATCACATTATCACCGACATTTGTCACCAGTACCTCAAAATTTCTTTGCGTATCATCTGGCTTGGTTACCTCCTTCAATCCTGAGATAGTGGCTTTATAACTATTGTTGCTTTTTGGAGACTGCTTTACAAGAATTACAATACGTGGCACTATCAAAACCCCAGTAGCCAGCGTTTTATCAGCATCAAAAGTTGTTTGCTCTTTTGCCACTTCCACCATTATCATGCACCATCTCGACGAAAAACCATCTTTTGGCACCGTCATTAAAGCATCTATAGAAGCCGATTGGTTCGGATTCAATTCGATTAACGATGGATTTATTGTAATCCAGTCGGCACACGATCTTTTTGTAGAACCGGCTGGCACAGGTTTTTTATTCCCGTTGTTATCAATTTCGTAATCCGTTACTTTCAACGTGTAACGTTGAGGCTTACTGGAGTGATTGATTAAGTTTATTTGCTTGGTTTGTATTTCTCCCGGATTTGCATTGAAACTCATCAATACAGGAGAAACCTCAAAATCCTGTGCAAAAGCAACAGAAGTTAGCAACGCAAAAAAAAGAACTGTTTTAAAACGAGACATAGGTAACTGTGTAATTAATATATTAAATCTATAAATCTTTCGGTCAACAATCACGCAGGCAAATCCTTAAGTTAATTTTACCAAACATTTATTATCCGATTGACAAAAGTAATAATTTGAATTAATAAAACATCGTTTTTATGCAAAGACGACACATATTTCAGTTACGTCTTAAATCTTACAGGTTAACATAGACTAAAAAAAACAAAGACTGCTTGTTCATCAAGCAGCCTTTGTTAAAGCACGAAAAATTTCGTTATATCAATATCTATAATGCTCCGGCTTGTATGGACCATCTACTTTTACGCCAATATAATCAGCTTGCTCGGGAGTAAGAATTGTCAATTTCACACCAAGTTGTTCCAAGTGCAAACGCGCAACTTCTTCATCCAAATGTTTTGGCAAACGATATACATCAACTGGATAATCTTTGGTAAACAATTCGATTTGTGCCAATGTCTGATTAGTAAACGAGTTACTCATTACAAACGAAGGATGTCCTGTAGCGCAACCAAGGTTTACCAAACGTCCATCAGCAAGCAGTAAAATGCTGTGCCCATCAGGGAAAATGTATTTATCAACCTGTGGTTTGATATTCACTTTTTCAATTCCCGGGAATTTTTTCAGTTTGTCAACCTGAATTTCATTATCGAAATGGCCAATATTACATACAATTGCTCCATCTTTCATCTTTTCGATATGCTCAATGCGGATAATATCTTTATTTCCTGTAGTTGTTACATACACATTTCCTTCAGGAAGAGCATCTTCTATCGGGCAAACTTCAAATCCTTCCATTGCAGCCTGTAGCGCACAAATTGGATCAATTTCGGTCACCAAAACGCGAGCTCCGTAAGCGCGCATCGACTTAGCACAACCTTTACCTACATCGCCATAACCACAAACCACTACCACTTTTCCGGCAAGCATAATGTCGGTAGCACGCTTAATACCATCGGCCAACGATTCGCGACAACCGTAAAGATTATCAAATTTTGATTTTGTAACCGAGTCGTTCACATTGAAAGCAGGGAACAACAACGAACCTTCTTCCAACATTTGATACAAACGGTGAACACCGGTAGTTGTTTCTTCCGAAACTCCACGAATGCCCGGAGTCATGCGATTCCAAATACCGTTATCTTCTTTCAATACATTTTTCAAAATTGCATAAAGTTCTTTTTCATCTTCTCCTTCAACACTTTTATCCAGAATTGAAGCATTTTTCTCTGCAGCCACACCAACATGAATCATCATCGTTGCATCACCGCCATCGTCCACAATCACTGTTGGTCCCTGGTGTCCTTCAAAAGTTAATGCTTGTAGCGTACACCACCAGTATTCTTCCAACGTTTCACCTTTCCATGCAAAAACTGGTACGCCGCTTGCTGCTATTGCAGCGGCTGCATGATCTTGAGTGGAATATATATTGCAAGAGCACCAACGGACTTCAGCACCCAATGCAACGAGGGTTTCTATAAGTACCGCTGTCTGTATGGTCATGTGAAGTGAA
>JBBIID010000416.1:0-3076 GCA_037446675.1 Paludibacter sp. | reverse complement strand
GATTTTTTAGTTTCAGCAGTTGCAGGAATGTGCAACGAAACAATGTCGCAAGTCTGATACAATGTTTTTGCCGAACAAGTTGGAATTACATTGTCGGCTTTGATATCTTCGTCGCGGCAGAAAGCATCGTATGCATAAATTTCCATACCAAAACCTTTAGCAATACGAGCAACGTTGCGGCCTACATTTCCATAAGCATGAATTCCTAATTTTTTACCTTTTAATTCGGTACCGGAAGTTCCGTCGAAGAAATTGCGAACGGAGTAAATCATCAAAGCCATTACAAGTTCGGCAACAGCGTTGGCGTTTTGTCCGGGTGTGTTCATTACACACACACCAGCTGCCGTAGCAGCTTCGAGATCCACGTTGTCGTAACCGGCTCCGGCACGAACAACTATTTTCAATTGTTTGGCAGCTGCTATTACTTCTGCATCTATTATATCACTACGGATGATAATTGCATTTGCATCCACAACAGCATCCAATAATTGTTGTTTTTCTGTATATTTTTCCAAAAGAGCCAATTCAAAACCAGCGCCTTCAACTTCTGCCCGAATACCATCAACTGCAATTTTTGCAAATGGCTTGTCGGTAGCAATTAAAACTTTCATAGAGTCGTTTTTAAATAAAAATAGGCACATAAGTGCCTATTACATGGTTGTATTTATGCGTTTTGTTTCTCAAATTCTTTCATGCAGTCAATCAGAGCCTGTACGCTTTCGATTGGCATTGCATTGTAAATAGAAGCGCGGAAACCACCTACCGAACGGTGACCTTTTATTCCGTCCATACCCGCTGCTTGCGCAAATTTTTGGAAATCGGCTTCCAGTTCTTTGTATTCAGGTTTCATTACGAAGCAAACATTCATGCGTGAGCGGTCTTCTTTTGCTGCTGTTCCAACAAACATTTTGCTGTTGTCGATTGCATTGTAAAGCAACTCGGCTTTTGCAATGTTTTTCTTTTCCATTTCTGCTAAGCCACCGTTCGCTTTTAACCAACGTAATGTTTGCATTGCGCTGTAGATAGGTAATACAGGAGGAGTATTAAACATTGAACCTTCAGCAATATGGGTTTTGTAGTTCAACATGGTTGGAATATAGCGCGACACTTTTCCAAGTAATTCATCTTTCACAATTACAAATCCAAGTCCGGCAGGAGCAAGGTTTTTTTGTGCACCACCGTAAATCAAACCGTATTTAGAAACGTCGAGCGGACGAGAGAAAATATCAGAAGACATGTCGGCAATCAATGGAACTGGAGAATCGATATCCGTTAAAATCTCAGTTCCGTAAATGGTGTTGTTGGTAGTAATGTGAAAATAATCTGCATCAGCAGGAATTACATAATCTTTAGGAATAAATGTATAGTTGGCATCTTTCGAGGAAGCAACTTCAACTGTTTCTCCAAATCCTTTGGCTTCTTTCATGGCTTTGTTAGCCCAAACTCCGGTATTCAGATATGCTGCTTTTTTCTCTAAAAGATTGAAAGGAATCATACAGAATTGCATGCTGGCACCACCTCCAAGGAAAACAACGGAGTAACCTTCAGGAATATCCAATAGTTCTTTGAACAAAGCAACGGTTTCATCCATTACTGCCTGAAAATCTTTTGAACGGTGACTTATTTCTAAAACAGATAATCCAGAATTGTTTAAATCTAATACTGCTTCAGCTGTTTTTTCGATAACTTCACGCGCCAAAATAGATGGTCCTGCACTAAAATTATGTTTTTTCATACAATAATAATTTATATTTGTTTGATAGTTTTATCCCTAAAAAAGAAAGCACAAAAGTACTATTTTTTTTAGTTTCAGCCACAAAAAAATGTGTTTTTATGATGTTTTACTTTAGAATTATTTATAAATATACAGACTCAATTCAAAAACGACATTTTTATGCACAACGTTATTTTCAATGTGCATAAAAACGAAAGAATTTATTTTCCTGTAATGATTCTCTTAACTTCATTTAACTTATTAAGGGCTTCAACAGGAGTAAGATTGTTAATGTCCAGATTCTTTATTTCATCACGAATTTGCTCCAAAACAGGATCGTCCAATTGGAAGAAACTAAGCTGAAATCCTTCGCGGTTTTCGGCAATCTCGCCAATAGGTTTGGCAACTCCGTTTTGGCGATTGTCGGTTTCCAACTGTTTCAAAATTTGTTCTGAACGTTTTACGATACTTTGAGGCATGCCGGCCATTTTGGCTACGTGAATACCAAAGCTGTGCTCGCTTCCGCCACGTACCAGTTTGCGAAGGAATATCACTTTTTTGTCCACTTCTTTTACCGAGACATTATAGTTTTTAATTCGGTGGAACGATTTTTCCATTTCGTTCAGTTCGTGGTAGTGCGTGGCAAAAAGTGTTTTTGCTTTGCAGCTTCCGTGCTCGTGAATATATTCTACTATTGCCCAGGCAATGGAGATTCCATCGTATGTACTTGTTCCGCGTCCTAGTTCGTCGAACAAAACCAAACTGCGTTTGGAAAGATTGTTCAGGATGCTTGCCGCTTCGTTCATTTCCACCATAAAGGTCGATTCGCCTTGCGAGATGTTGTCGCTGGCTCCCACTCGGGTGAAAATTTTGTCGACAACACCGATAGTAGCACTTTCGACCGGAACGAAACAACCAATCTGAGCCATCAAAGTAATAATGGCGGTTTGGCGAAGTAATGCCGATTTACCGGACATGTTTGGTCCGGTGATAATGATGATTTGCTGCGACTCACTGTCGAGAAATACATCATTCGCAATGTAACTCTCGCCAATCGGAAGTTGCTTTTCGATGACAGGATGGCGACCTTGCTTAATGTCGAGAACATCTGTGTCTGTAACTTCGGGTCGAACATATTTATTTTCCGATGAAACTTTTGTAAACGAAAGCAAACAATCGAGCTGGGCAATCAGATTGGAATCCAGTTGAATGGCGGTAATGTAATCCACCAAACTCATAATCAACTCGTTGAACAGCCGGGTTTCTATAGTCTGAATTTTTTCTTCGGCTCCAAGAATTTTCTCTTCGTATTGTTTCAGTTCCTGCGTGATGTAACGTTCCGCATTTACGAGCGTTTGTTTA
>JBBIID010000415.1:0-3086 GCA_037446675.1 Paludibacter sp. | reverse complement strand
CTTCGATTCTTACGGCATCTTTTGCCGGTTGCTGACCCTGATTTATCATACGGCGGATATTGCTGTACGAAGCGGCATCTACATCCAACGAAAAAGTGGACAGTGGTTGTTCTTTTGCTCCCAGAAATCTATTTTCGGCAAATTTACCGTACTCTTCGTTGCTTTGTTCAGCCTGATAATGATTGTAACTGTACAAGTTCTTGTCAGCGACTTGTATTCCTGCAGCACGCGGACTATAATTGATCTGTTTCACATTAGAAATAGCTCCTGTTATATCGGCCTTTTTTTGTGGTCCGTAACCAACCACGACTACTTCATCCAAAGATTTTGTATCTTCCATTAAAAATACATCCAACTTAGACCCACTTACAGTAACTACATTTTTTACATATCCAATATATTTAAATTCAAGCTTTTTCCCAATTTCAGTGGCAATCGTATATTCACCATTAAAATTGGTAATTGTTCCATTAGTTGAGCCTTTTTCACAAACGTTTACGCCAACTAATGCTTCATGTGTATTTTTGTCAAATACCTTTCCTGACACCTGAATCTTTTGTGCATTTGAAATAAAAATGCCCCCGATTGCTAAGCAGCAAATTAAAATCATTTTAGTCGCTTTCATAATTTTATATTTTGATGAGTTAAGAAAATATTTTGATTCATTTTACTACTTAGATACATTTCGAGTTGAAATTCCATAAATGAATGTTATATTTTTTCTACTTTTGTAAAATAAAAATTTTCACAAACTCTATCTCATTGAATAACAAGAGCAAAATATCCGAATTGACAAACGAAAAATTATTGGAAATTTTTCTATTGAATGGTGGTATTGCTTATTTCGGTGAGTTGTACAAACGATACATCCCCCTAACATACGGTTTATGCCTGAAGTACCTAAACAATGCAGATGCCGCTCATGATGCAGTTATGGATATTTTTGAAGATATAGTGCCTAAAATTGCGAAATACGAAATCAAAAATTTCCACACCTGGTTGTACAGCGTTGCAAAAAATCATTGTTTGCTTAAGTTGAGGAATGACAAGCGAACTTCCTTTGTTAATATTGAAGATGTTTTTGTGGAAAATGAGGACTTTTTTACTCTAATTGATAAACCGCAAACTGAAGAAGAAATTGCAGCGTTGGCTCATTGTATGAAATCGCTGCCGGAAAATCAGCGAATCAGCGTTAATTTTTTTTATATAGAGGACAAATCGTACGCTGATATTGTTGAAATAACAGGGTTTACATTGAATAATGTGAAGAGTTTTATTCAGAACGGGAAAAGAAATTTGAAAAGTTGTATTATTCGGGTTTTAAAATTATCATAGAAAAGTGAAACTGACAGATTACATAAAAGGCAAACGGCATGGCAAAGATGCGAACCAATTGGAGCGCGAGGCCATGAAAGATCCATTTCTAAACGATGCGATAGAAGGATTTGACGCTGTGCATGGTGATCATTTTTCTGCTATTGAAGAACTCGAAAAGAAAATAAACGAAAAACAACAGACGAAAAATAAAACGGTTTATTTCCGTAGATGGACGATTGGAATTGCAGCTATAATGGCGCTAATTTTAGGCATTGGAAGATTATTGGACTACAAATTCAAAACGGCTCCTAAAATAGCAGTTGTAACCCCGGAAAAAGAAACAAACACGACAAAGTCTGTAACCATAGAAGAACAAATAGTGGAAAGCATTCCAATTAAAACAGTTCCGGAGAAAATTATCTCTCAAAACATCAACAAGAACCAAACAAAAGTACAAAACACAAACAAACCAGCTGAAAAATTTCTAAAGATTGAGATAAACGAATCTCCAATGCAGGCAGAAATTGCATCAGATAGTAAAGCCATTCTTAATGATGAAATAAAAGACACAGATAAAAGTGTTCCTGAGTTAAGAGTTGTGGCTTCACCAGCTACTACTGCTGCTGCAAATGCATTAAGACCCGTTTCTAATACACTTCAAAACAAGATTAGCGGTATAATAGTGGATGAAAATAACGAACCAATGATTGGAGTAACAGTTCAATTAAAAGGTACAAATTCGCAAACGATATCGGATATAAACGGGAAATATGAATTGACTGTTCCAAAAAACAATATTAAAGATTTAAAATTAGTTGCTAATTATATTGGCTATAATAAAAAAGAGATTCTGGCTAATACTGATTCAAACGTTATTAAACTAGAACCGGATAATGTAGCTTTAAATGAAGTAATGGTGGTTGGATATGGAGTTCAGAAAAGAGCTGATGTAACAGGAGCTATATCAAGTACTCGTAATTCCAACAGCTTTGGCACTACCGAATTTAAGTCATATTACGAAAAGAAAAGAAATAAAGAATTTTGTAATACCTTCAATACAAAATTAAAAGCATCCTTCTACATTGACGATGCAGGCCGACCAACTGAAATTAAAGTTGAAATAGCTCCATGTGCGGAAATGGAAAAGGAATTTATCACAATTCTTCAAAGTTCTCCAAGCTGGACTGACAAGAATAAAAACGAGAAAATAACAATACGATTCTAACAATTACTTGTAAATTAAAAATATACAAGGTCGTTTGTTCAAATCAGGAAGATTGTTTTTCCACTCTTTAATGGTTTTTGTTTTAATAAATTCCGATTCGAGTGTAATATCAGCAGCAATACAAAGTCGGGTATTGGGTTGGAGTGATTGCAGAATTTCTTCCAGCATTTTCATATTTCGATAAGGCGTTTCAATAAAAATCTGCGACTGATTCTCCGAATACACCCTTGATTCGAGCCTTTTCAGAGCCTTCGAACGTTCAGCAGGTTGAATGGGAAGATAACCAACAAAAGCGAAACTCTGGCCGTTAAACCCTGAAGCCATCAGGGATAGAAGAATAGAAGAAGGTCCAATCAGGGGAACAACCGTAAAATTATTTCGCTGCGCAATGGCCACTACATCAGCTCCGGGATCGGCAATTGCCGGACAACCCGCTTCAGACAAAACTCCCATGTCATTGTCAGCGAACATTGGTTTTAAATATCCGCTTATTTCTTCAGGTGTCGTATGCTGGTTTAACACAAAAAACGTAAGTTGATCAATA
>JBBIID010000414.1:0-3098 GCA_037446675.1 Paludibacter sp. | reverse complement strand
TAATACATGCGCCACTTTGAATGCAGCGAGTTGTATCTACAACGGGATATAGAGAAACGGGTTCGTGCAAGCCATCTTCTTTAGCCTTAACAATTTTATCTTCTGTTATTGACGACTTTCTTTTCTTGCGACGTAAATAGAGAAACAGAATTCCTATTGTTATCAGCAATAAAATCCCATAAGTTATTATTTCTTCAATTATTACTTCCATTTAAAAAATCCATTTATATCCGAAAAATAGGACAACACTAACATGAATTACGAGAATTAAAATCATTAAAGCGGTAAGTGGAATGTGTGCAATATGCCAATAATGGAATAATTTGAGCATTTTTTCGAGCCGTTTAATTCTTCGTTCCAGTATTTTTTCATTCACAATGAGACTTAATGCTTTGCGGACTTCTTTTTTCGAAAAATTTTCGGCTAAAAGCCTCAATCGGATTTTCGCTATATTTTCGGTTGAAATAGCGTTGATAGCAATGTGATATTCTGATGATAATGTCTCGTTGTTTTTATTTTTCAGTTCGGTTAATTCTGCAAGTGTCATAATCCGATCTTCTATCGTGCGCGGTATTTGTATATAAATATAGCGCCCGATAAATCCGCTCAACCACACTATGGCAAGCGTCCAGAATCCAACAGAAATAATTCCTCCGAACTTAAATGAAGTATGAAAAAGAACCATTACCGTACCCCAGGTGCAGAGGAAAATATGAAATTCCAACCAGTTTTTTAATCGCCCCCAACGCGAAAATGCCTTCACTCTTTTTCGGAGGATATAGATCAGTATTCCAATCAGGATTAGAGTAGCTCCTGCAATTCCTAATCCGTGCCCTATAATTCCACTTGGTTTTAGTAACTCGTATTGTGGGTGAAAGTACCTTTCTTCAATAGAAAGTTTATAAAAAGATTCGCCCAAATACGTTAAGTAAAATAATGTGCCGAGTATGACCAGAGTATATATTCCAACCATCACATTTCGGGCAATTTGCTTTGTGCTTACACTCATTTCTATTGAATATGTAGTTTTTGAAACTAAATGCAGAATCAAAAATAACAGATAAACTTGAATTATTGAGCGAAGTGAGTCGTTTTTCTTTGATTATCACACAATATACCACATCTTCCGAGCTTTAACTGCCAACTTAATGAAGAATCATTTTATTATCTCATAAACTGATGATTTTTTCCGAAAGTGATTTGATAAATTCGTTGTTGGTTCCACAGCAACCGCCAAAGATTTTAAAATTAAATTGTGTTTTCAGAACGCACATCTCATTGATGATGTTGCTAAAGTCATCTTGATGGAGCACGCCACAATTATTTAGCTCTTCGGGGCTCAGAATAGATGCATTTGACTGTATGCCGCTAAATCGGCTTAAAAAAGGACTGTTTCTGTTTTTTTCGTGCTGAAGTGCTTCAATCAAATTGGTGGGATGTATGCAATTAGCCATATAACAAACTGGCTTCGGAAAAACTTCTTTGTCTATCGTTTCAATCGCATCGCAAAGTAAAGTTCCATCCATGAGGCGACCGTCTTTTCTGACCATAAAACTGATAATGTACGGAATATTTGTTTCGGCCATCGCTTTGGCCATTCCTTTTGCCTCGTTTATTTCTGGCATTATCCTGGCGAAAAGGTAATCAACATTCTCATTCAAAAACTGAAATGTTTGGTTTTTATGAAAAAGATAGGCTTCTTCTGGTTCCATAATCTTATCGCCACTATAAGCATCACCTTTACAACCCAATAAACCTCCGATTAAAATTTTTTGGGAATAGTCATTATATTCGTTTTTTATCCTGTTTAGAAATTTACAGGAATCTCCAATCAGGGTTTTATCTTTGAAAGAAGACTGAATAAGCGATTCTGCATTCACTTTTCGGGTTGGTGTCATTATCATTATTGGCAAATCGAATTTTTGCGCAATGGTAATATACTGCCGATACAAAAAATCCAACATTTTTGGCTCGTAAATAAACCCGGCATGATTAATAAACTGATCCATTTTCGCTCCAAACTCACATTTCAACCTCTCTACAATAGCGCCTTCCGTGAGAATAATATTTGACTCCTGAAATATTTTTAGAAAAGACATAATTTATAAATTGTTATTTTTGCTTATTTACAAATTTGAAAATTGAATTGCTAAATGCCTCATTGTTTTCGTAATAGAGTAAATGTCCGCCGTTTATTTTATTAATGTCCTTATTCCTGAAATTGAAGTTCAGATAATGGTTCTCGCCAACGGAGTGATCTTTTTTCCCCGTAATAATTAGCACTGGAACATTAATTTCACGAGTTAAAGTAGTATAATCTTTCCAGTAATCGTCCAACTGAAATGCATTTTGAGCAAAATCGTAATTATCAGGCTTCTCACTGTCAATTTTGTCTAATAAATCAACATTTCCCTTGTTGTCAGAAATCACTTTATAAGTCAAATCTTTTTCTGTCAATGCAGTTCTGGCCTCAACAAAAGCAGACATTATTGCCCCGGAAGTAGTATCGGTTGGTTGAAAGTTAGTTTTCAGTAACTTGTTTATATAGCTAAGTTGAGCTTTCATAGAACTGCACATATCCAGCGTTGAATTCGCCAGAATTAATCCTTTCACGTGTTCAGGATATTTGAATGCATAATTTGTAGCTAAAATTCCTCCGAATGAGTGAGATAGTAAATATACTTTGTCGGCATGGAAATGATCGCGAATTTGTTCTATATCTTCAATCATGGTTTTTAAAGAGTAATCGCCAGTTTTTGATTTTTCGGAACGTCCACAGCCTCTTTGGTCGTAATATACCATTGTTAGTTGTTCCTCTAAGCTGTTTCCTTTAAGTTTCTCGAAAGATTCACTCCATGCGCCCGGACCTCCATGGATAAAAATACAAACTGGTCCTTGTCCCGATTTCTTTACAAATAATTTGGTTCCATCTTTTGAGGTGACAAATTCATTCTTATCCGATTGTGTTTGTGAATTAAGATTTGCATTGAAAATAAATAATGTGAGTAAAATCAAATAATAAATTCTTTTCATAAATAGTCTAATGTGTAAAATGTTATATTTTTTTTGAATTATTTTTTCCTCATTTCATAAGGTGT
>JBBIID010000413.1:0-3099 GCA_037446675.1 Paludibacter sp. | reverse complement strand
GTAAACAGTAAGCAGTAAACAGTAAGCAACAAAGTTTAAATTATTATTTTCTGCAATCATTCTTTTTATTTTAAAATTACCACATCATCACATCAAAACGCTTCCGTTGCTGTTATGTAAAACTGCAATTTATCGCCATAATTATTTTTCGCAAGATCCACACGTAAGTGTACGCGAGCATCATTCAATCTATAACGCAATCCAGCTCCATAAGTCACTTTCAATTTGTCTATCTTGTAATCTGTACTATTCATTACATCACCGGCAGAGCAAAAAACAGCCGCTTTAAGCCTTTTGTAAATTGGAAGACGATATTCCGCCTGAGCAAGTGCGAGCACATTCTCGCGATACATTCCCTGGCGAAATCCTCTCAAAACGTCTCTTCCGCCAACCGTGGGCAAAAGTTCGAATGGAATTCCATTGGCACCAAAAACACCATCGTAATACACTTGCCAAACTAAAACATGCGAACCGAATAACGGCACAAACTGCCGAAAATCGAACGAAAATTCCTGAAGCGAATAGCTGCTTCCCCAACCTGCTTTCGAAGCAGTGAAGAATGATTTTGCAAATATACCCTTTTGTGGATAAAATTGATTATCCCTGCTGTCAAAAGCTGCCACTATTCCAACATTTAATAACGAATAAGGACTCCAGCCGTCTTCACCGAATTGTTGAAAAATAGCACTTCGATTGTTTTCGAAGGTAGAATCTGTAAGCACTCTTTCGAAACGAGACGATACTGAAGCGCCAATCAACAAATTTTTACTAATGTTATACTGTGGCTGCAAAAGGAGAGATATATTTTGTGATGTAAATGCTTGTTTTACCTCTTTAGGTTTATTCCCTATTCCAAAATAATAATCGGGATAGTTTCTGACGTTTAAATTGGAATAAAGATACCATTTGGTGGTTTGGAAGAAGATTTTTGGAGTTACATTAAATGTAAACTGATTTCGGAAAGTGTAAATCGCGCTTCCCGAAATGGAACTGATGCGACTGATGTCTTTGCTTTTGAAATAGTAACCGTAGGCAATGCCCGGCGCTACGCTCGTTTCCTGCTGATACGAAGCATGAGGGATGATAAAGAGGCTTTTTCTTGAAACAACGCTGTCTTTTGTCGTCTCTTGCGAAACCCCTACTATCGAAATAAAAAGAAGTGCTATCAGAATGTAGCGCTTTTCATGCATACGCAGTCTTTATAAAAATATCAGTCATCTCACATTTTAAATGAGATGACTGATTATGATTTGAAAATTAGACTTTTACAATTTGTTGTTAAATTGTCATTATCTCTTTTTCTTTTGCAAGATACATCTCATCAATTCTTTTGATGTATTTGTCGTGTATTTTCTGAACACTGGCTTCCGCATCTTTTTCCACATCTTCGGGAAGTCCATCCTTTACCATTTTCTTGAAGTGTTCTATAGCATCTCTTCTTGAGTTGCGCACACTGATTTTTGCATCTTCGCAATCTCCTTTGGCTTGTTTTGCCAACTGACGGCGACGTTCTTCGGTTAGCGGTGGAATGGCCAAACGGATGGTTTCACCATTATTCATTGGGGTAATACCCACTTCCGAATTGATAAGTGCTTTTTCTATGGCAGCAATCAATCCTTTTTCCCAAGGCTGTATGGTAATTGTTTTTGCATCGGGAGTGGTGATAGTTGCAACATTTGAGATAGGAACGTGTGAGCCGTAGTATTCTACTTTTACACCGTCCAAAATACGTGGATTTGCTTTTCCTGCACGGATATGTGCCAACGCTTCGTCAAGGAATAAAACTGTTGCTTCCATGCTTTCTTCTGCATGATTGAGCAATGGTTGTACTTCTAACATATTATTTTTTGGTTTATAAAGTTTATAAAGTATAATGGTTGAAAGTTGTTCGGTCAAAAAAGCATATTTATCCAGAGGCGAGTTCTCCTCTTTATAAACTTTTCAGCTTTAATAACTTTTACAACTCAATTTTTTACCAATGTTCCTATTTTCTCGCCGGACATTACTTTTTTCAGATTTCCCACTGTGTCCATGTCGAAAACATAAATAGGCATATTGTTTTCTTTGCACATGGTTGTAGCAGTTAAATCCATTACTTTCAGGTTCTTGTTGTAAATTTCGTCGTAAGTAATTTCGTCGAATTTTGTAGCTGTCGGATCTTTTTCCGGATCGGCAGTATAAATGCCATCCACGCGCGTTCCCTTAAGCATAACATCTGCTTCAATTTCGATGGCGCGAAGTGAAGAGCCTGTGTCGGTGGTGAAAAACGGATTGCCCGTCCCGGCCGAAAGTATTACTACCTCGCCATTTTCCAGACTTGTAATGGCCTTTTGTTTACTGTAAAATTCTCCAATCGGCTCCATGCGAATGGCTGTAAGTACCCGCGAGCGAACTCCTGCTGCTTGTAAAGCCGAATTAAGAGCCAAACTGTTGATAACGGTAGCAAGCATCCCCATCTGATCGCCTTGTACGCGGTCGAAACCTTTGGAAGTGCCACTCAGTCCACGGAAAATATTACCACCACCTATCACGATTCCAACCTGCACGCCCATTGCCGAAATTTCAGCAATTTGCAACGCATATTCGTTGAGTCGTTTTTCATCAATGCCGTATTGTTTTTCTCCCATTAGCGATTCGCCGCTCAGTTTCAGCAAAATGCGTTTAAAAGCTGCCATGTATCGATTGTTGATTTGTTTGAATTAAATTTAAAATTGCATTTCTTCGTAATTCTTAGCAAAAGTAAATAAATTGCCTCGGATAACCAAATTGTACTTTAGTAATTTGTTTTTTCAGAAATAGCCGATTAAAATTTGTTGTACGGCATCGAAATTCATTGATAGTTAACTAAATGCCTATTGTTCAAAATTTTAGTTTTCTCTATCTTTGCGCCTTCAAATTTTAAAATTATTAATTTACATTTTATGCACGAAAAAGGAACGTACATTCGCATTGAAGTGGCAGACCCATCGCCACTAGGTTTAACTGGCTTAGCAATGGTAACATTGATAGCAGCTTCCCAAAAATTAGGCTGGACCGAAGGTTTATCTATTGTTATCCCATGGGCGATTTTGTTAGGTGGTGTTGCACAGCTTATGGCCT
>JBBIID010000412.1:0-3106 GCA_037446675.1 Paludibacter sp. | reverse complement strand
TTCCATTACAGAAACACAAGAGTTTGTGGTTCCTAAGTCAATTCCAATAATTTTTCCCATGATCTTATAAGTTTTATCTTTAGTATTTTTAGTTTCTTTTGTATGATGTTTTTTTTGAATACGCTTCACAGTTTACAAATGACATGCCATTGGGCGATTTAACTTTGCGTTTCGGTAAATGACAGAAAAAGTCTGAAATTATATCGTGTTTAAAGATGTTATTCTGACAAAAGGGCAGAATTTGGCAGAAAATACCTTTTGATATTGGTGTAATAATGAACCTAAATGACCACCAATAACCATGAATAACACGAAGCAAATAACTATAAAAGGCAATGAATAACTATAACTAATGTAAAAGTAGATAATTTAAAAACCTTATCTTTGCGAAAAAGAAAAAGGATATGGCATTAGTATACTTAAGTCTTGGGACAAATTTAGGCGATAAAGATCAAAATTTAAATAAAGCAATAGCTTTATTGTCGGCACAGGTTGGCGATGTGTTGAAGCAATCTGCTTTTTATGCTTCTGAGCCGTGGGGTTTTGAGTCGGAAAACGAATTTTTAAATGCCGTAATATTAGTCGATACCACATTAAGTCCCGTTGAATTTTTAAAGAAAACGCAGGAAATAGAAACCGGTTTGGGACGAAAAACCAAAAGTTCGGCAGGCTACACCGATCGGCTGATTGATATCGACATCCTTTTCTACGACGATCTGATTATTGATGAACCGGAATTAAAAATCCCTCATCCGCTTATTGCTGAGAGGGACTTTGTGTTGATTCCTTTGTGTGAAATAGCTCCTGATTTTTTACATCCGGTGTTGAGGAAAAGGATTTCGGAATTAATAAAGCATTAAAGATGTCACTCAGTAACCTCTTCGCCCGGATCTGAAGCATGATATTCTTCTAAAACTTTCAGCGCTTTTTCGTAGTCTTTTTCAAATACTACTATTTTCAACCCTTCATCAATGTCGCTGAACATAGGATAAAGTTCCACAATTTGCTCGTTACCAATAAAACATTCGATTTCATTTACACGCAACACATCCTGATCCACCATGGCATCTACCATCGTGTCATAATTCTTAAGGGTAATGACTCTGTCTTCCATAGTTTTTAATCTTAAAGGTGAATAATGAATGATAATTGAGCGTAATGCAGACAAGTTTATTCATGTCTAAACTTTACTTCACAAATATAGTACAATATTTTGATTGTTTAATTTGTTATAAAAACACTTTTATTAAAGCAAAAGTTTAATTTTTTCGGAAGTTCAATTCGCTTAAAAGCAATTTCTTAAACAGCCTCAAAGTCGCACAACCATTATTTTTACTACTTTTGCAACACTTAATTTCATTTACAATATCTAATATGTCATTAAAGAAGGATAAACAATCGGGTAGGAAAATTGGTTTTTGGAAAAGATTGATAAAGATTTTTCGAAATCTGATATTGCTTTTTTTTGTAATATCAATAAGTTGGGTTGTTTTGGCGAGATTTGTACCTGTTTTAGTTACACCTTTAATGATGATTCGAAGTGTAGAATCACTGGTAGCTGGTGAGATGCCGAAAAATTCAAAAAAATGGGTGTCAATCGATGAAATTTCTCCTAATATTGTACAAGCTGTCGTGGCTTCCGAAGATAACCTGTTTCTGTCGCATCACGGATTTTCGTTCAACGATATTTCGAAAGCGATTCAGCACAATAAAAAAGGAAAACGGATTCGTGGTGGAAGCACTATTTCGCAACAAACGGCAAAAAATGTATTTCTTTGGCCGGCACGTTCATACATTCGTAAAGGATTGGAAGCTTATTTCACTGTTCTCATAGAGTTTGTCTGGCCTAAAAAGCGGATCATGGAGGTTTATTTAAATGTGATTGAAATGGGAGACGGGGTTTATGGCATTGAAGCAGCGGCATTAGAGAATTTTGGAGTTCATGCTTCGGAATTGAGCAAATCTCAGGCAGCCACTATTGCAGCATGTTTACCTAATCCTCGTAAGTTTAATGCAGCTCACCCATCTTCATACATTATAAAAAGAAAATTCAAGATCATGAGTTTGATGGGTAAGATTGAAAAAGTGGACTTCGATAAAAATGAACCGAAGAAGAAAAAGAAATAAAGATGAACAAAAGTATTCAATATATAGATTGGGGCTTGACCGAATATAATGAAGGTTGGCAACGACAGGAAAAATTATTCAATAGTATTATTGAGAAAAAACTGAACGGTGAAGAAACGGAAAATATCCTCGTGTTCTGTGAGCACCCTCATGTGTATACGTTGGGCAAAAGTGGTGATGAGCAGAATATGTTGCTGAATTATATTCAACTTCAAGCGAAAGAAGCAATATTTGTTCATACCAACCGTGGTGGAGATATTACGTATCATGGGCCGGGGCAGGTGGTTGGTTATCCTATTTTTGACCTTGCTAATTTTAATTTAGGTCTGAAACAATATATATATAATATAGAAGAAGCGATCATCAATACGCTTTCACGATATGGAATTGCTTCAACTCGCTTGGCTGGAGCCACCGGAGTTTGGCTTGATGTAGATAAACCAACCTGTCGAAAAATCTGTGCAATCGGGGTTAGGAGTTCCCGTTATGTCACAATGCACGGCTTTGCTTTGAACGTAAATACAGATTTAACGTACTTCAATCATATAAATCCATGCGGTTTTGTGGACAAAGGAGTCACCTCTATGCAAAAAGAATTAGAGAAAAAAGTAGACATGCAAGAGCTAAAACAAATTCTTCAGGGAGAAATTGTGAAACAATTTAGTTAAATTTTCTTCGATATTCCTTTCGGATTGAAAGTGCTGCACCACAATTGTTCTTTATTTTCCCATGTAATCTTTTAAATTTAGCCTCATAGTTGTCTTTTTATGGAGTTTCAGATTGTAAGTTTTGCTGAGAAAAGCCTGTTTGAGTTCAGTTTTTGGTGTTTTGAGCCAGTCGTGAAGAAAAAACTTGAAAATAATTTGTTTGTTCAGGTAGTTCATGTTCAGATGCTTAAATGGAGATTTATGTTTTTAGGCAGAGAAATAAGGAAAAAAGATTTGGATGGTATTATAAAAGGGAGTACTTTTGCACCCGC
>JBBIID010000411.1:0-3115 GCA_037446675.1 Paludibacter sp. | reverse complement strand
ATTGTTTTCGTTCCAGCCGAACGATTTCAAGATTTCTTTGACGTGATTCTTAGCATCTCCATCGTTTCCGCTCATAAAAACGTTGTGATCTCCGGCATTAATCATTTCCGGATTCACCATTATACCACACCACATTGTATTTAGTGTTTTCACGACCATAGACATTGGGTAAGCTTTCTGAATTTCCTCTCCCAACGAATTGGTGTTGCAATACAATAATGTTGCAGGCATTCCATTCGAAAAATCGAGTGGGTTAGCAATATCCACAATTACCTTTCCATTCAGATTCTCAGCACCAGCCATTTCCAGCGCAGCCAATGAACCTGCTCCTGAAGTACAATTAAAAATCATTTCACCATAAATGGCTGCATCTCTGAAAGTTCCTGCACTTGCCCGTTCTTTATGTTTTGAAACAAATGCAAGCGCTTTTTCATTAGTAGCCGTTCGGGACCCTATCATCACCGAATGACCTAATTCTATAAGCTTTGAACCAACGGCAGCTCCCACCGCACCGGTTCCTAAAACTGCAATTTTTAGCATAATAGTTGATTTTACCGACTAACTATTCTCGTTAGTCGTATTTCAATTAAAAAACGAATAATCAAACAATTATGTTCAAAAAACAATTTTGGAGTAACGCCTGTGAAAATGTTTATGTCTCGCGAATACAACTACAAAGATAATGAAGGAGAACTATATTTCTTAAATTGTATACGAAAATATAGCTTTTACAATTTCAGAAATCCTCATAAGAGCAGTATCTTTGTGATAAATTTAAAATACAGATTATTAATCGATAATTCAAAAATAATATGGCTTTAATAAAATCGGTAAGAGGATTTACCCCGAGAATGGGAGAAAATTGTTTTTTAGCTGAAAATGCGACGGTAGTAGGCGATGTAATTATGGGCGACGGTTGCAGCATTTGGTTCAATGCAGTGCTGCGTGGCGATGTAAATTCCATTCGCATCGGGAATAATGTAAACATTCAGGATGGTTCGGTTCTGCATACTTTGTATCAAAAATCGACGGTAGAAATAGGAGATTATGTTTCTATCGGCCATAACGTAACGGTGCATGGTGCAAAAATAAATAATTACGCGCTGATTGGTATGGGTGCAACCTTGTTGGATTATTCCGAAGTAGGCGAAGGTGCTATTGTTGCTGCCGGTTCGTTAGTATTGAGCAATACTAAAATTGAACCCTACACTCTTTGGGCTGGTGTTCCGGCAAAATTTGTAAAAAACGTTGAACCGGAACAAACCAACGAAATGAACAAGAAAATTGCCCACAACTACGCCATGTATGCCGGCTGGTTTATGGAAAATGAAGAAAAATAAAGCATTTTGTTGAGCATTAAAGTTACTTTTAATGCTCAACATTAAGTTAATTATTTTATCTTTGTGACTTCTTTCTTCAAACAAAGCAATATGGTACTTCGATATCTTATTTCTCAGGAATGGGCAAAAAACTTTAGAAAGCAAGGATTTTATAAAAATCTGGCCGTAAAAATCCTGTTTGGTTTTATGTCCGTTTATTTTGGTTCAATACTTTTATTTATCGGATTCAAGCTGGACGACATTCTCGAAAAAGCACACTCTTCGCTTAATCCGATGGAACTGTTCAATGGCGCGCTGCTTTATATAATTCTTATCGGATTATCAATCCGTTTTTTCATGCAGCAGCTCAACACAATGAATCTCCCTCCCTATCAGATTTTACCCATAAAAAGGTCATCATTAGTCAACTATCTATTGTTGAAACCGTTATTTAGCCCGGCAAATTATTTCTTGTTACTGGCAATAATCCCCTTTGCAATTCAATCGGTTTCGAGATATTATGACGGCGCAACTGCACTTCGGTTCATACTAAGTTTCATATTTATCACCTGGTTCGATTCTCAACTTGCTGCATTTTTGAAAAGGAAATATGGCACGGGGTTATTATCTTTTCTGGCTGTTATCGCTTGCCTGGCTACCATAACCGCATTGGAATACTTCAAAGTCTTTTCGTTGTTCGATCATTCGATGGTTATATTCAATTTTATCATTCTGAGATCTTTCGGAATTGGAATAATATTGTTATTTGCCATTGGAGCTTATTTACTTAACCTGAGATTTTTTTCGAAAAACTATTATTCGGAAAAATTTAATGAGAAGCTGGTTAAATCGAAAACAGCGACCACCGATATTACCATCTTTAATCGTTTTGGCGTTATCGGCGAAATTATCACGCTGGAAATAAAGCTTATATTAAGACATAAACGCACAAGAAGCATTCTAATGCTTTCTTCCATATTTTTCATATAAAAAATGACTTCTTTCCCTTTTAGATTAATGTTTTACACAAATAAACATTACGAAGAAAGCAATGCAATGATGTTTTTCGTGGCCATGTTTATGACAGGGATACTCATGTTAATGTTTGGTCAATGGGTTTACAGTTGGGATAGCAGCCATTTTGATGGATTAACAACCCAAAATATCCCGGTAAGAAGTTACATAAAAGCAAACTATTATTTACTCACCGGCTTCAATGTTTTGTGCTTTGTGTTAACAACACCCTATTTCTTTTTTGGGATGAAATTTGTCTATATGCATTTAGCTGCTTTTGTATTCAATTCAGGAGTTAATATTTTCCTGCTTCTGTTTTTCGGCACGTACAACACCAAAAGGGTGGATTTATCAAAGTCGACAGTAATGAATTATCAGGGAACAACATTCAAAAGCTTTCTTATTGTTATGCCAATGATGTTCGTCCCAATGGCACTGATTGGCATTATTTCAATCTTTGCTTCCGCAAATGTTGCCTTGTCGGTTTTAGCGGGATTAGGTCTTTTAGGAATATTGTTCAGAAAACAATTGATTACACTGTGCGTCAACCAATTTAACAAGAGAAAATACGCTTTACTTAATGGTTTCAGAGAAGTGGAATAGTATTTTTTCGATTCGTCATTAATTAAAAATCAAATTCGTAAATACGAGCCAATGATACAAGTAACTGATTTGCAAAAGGTATACAACGGGATAGCTGTTTTAAATATCCCCAGTCTAACGATCCCAAAAGGTGAGAGCTTTGGATTAGTAGGAAACAATGGTGCCGGAAAAACTACTTT
>JBBIID010000410.1:0-3136 GCA_037446675.1 Paludibacter sp. | reverse complement strand
ACAAGAACGAATTCCTGTAGTTTTTCATTTACACAATTTATTGGACAGTGTCTATCAAGGCTAGCCTTGATACGGTTGGATAAATTATCTATTTTTGTCGAATAAACCTGTAACGGTTTTTTAGGACTAGTCATATTCTGGTAATCTTAGAAAGATTTAAACCCAATTATTTCACGCACATCACCGATAGTCTTTGCGGCGCTAGCCTGTGCCTTTTCTTTGCCCATACGCACCACTTTAGAGATATAAGCTTCGTCGCTTTTAATTTCCTTTATCTTCTCGCGGAGCGGTTCAGTAAAGGCAATCATATCTACTGCGAGTTGCTTTTTCATATCGCCGTAGCGAATTTGGCAAGTATTATACATTTCGTCGAAATAGTCGTATGTTTCTTTTGCCGAAACGACCTTCATCAACTGGAAAATATTCTGAATTACCTCTGGTTTGGCCTGATTTGGTTCAGTTGGTCCGCTATCGGTAACGGCTTTCATCACCTTTTTGCGAATAGCTTCCGGCTCGTCGGCAAGGAAAATAGCATTACCTTCACCTTCCGATTTTCCCATTTTTCCACTTCCGTTCAGTCCCGGAATTTTCACCAATTCGTTACCAAAATTAAACGCTTGTGGTTCGGGAAAATACTCCACATTATACATTCGGTTGAAGCGGTTACCAAACTGGCGCGTCATTTCGAGGTGTTGCTCCTGATCCTTTCCTACCGGAACTTTCGTAGCACGATGAAGAAGAATATCGGCCGCCATCAGTGTAGGGTAAGTGAGCAATCCGGCATTCACATTCTGTGGTTGCTGGCGAATTTTATCTTTGAACGAAGTACAACGCTCCAACTCGCCGATATAGGCATTCATATTCAAAAACAGGTACAACTCAGCCGTTTCTGGAACATCACTTTGCATGTAGATGGTCGATTTTTCAGGATCGAGACCGGCAGCCAGATACTCCACTAAAATCTGACGTACATTGCCATGCAAGTCTTGTGGAGTTGGATGCGTGGTGAGTGAGTGATAATCTGCAATAAAAAAATAGCAGTTATGCTCATTCTGCATATTGATAAAATTGCGCAATGCGCCAAAATAATTTCCTAAGTGAAGATTCCCCGTCGGCCGTATGCCACTAACAACTGTTTCCATTAAAATAACTTACGATTTAAAAATTACGATTTACGATTGCGTAAACCAGATAATGGGATTATAGTTCCCATACATTTTTGTTGAAGTGCGAATTTCAACTATTAACTACTTACTATAAACTACCAACTGTTATTCAATCGGTATGCTTCTTCTAATGCGCTGATCGAGCGAAGTAAGTGTTTCGGTAGTGGCCACTCCCGGAATTTCCTGAATGCGCGAATTAAGCAACTCCATTAAGTGCTCATCGTTTTTAGCGTATAACTTAATCAGGATAGTATAGTTTCCAAGCGTGTATTGCGATTCCACGATTTCAGGAATTTTTTCCAACTCAGTAACAACTTCTTTGTACATCGATCCGCGTTCGAGCGTGATACCAATATACACGCACATCTGGAAACCAAGCATTTTCGGATTTACGGTGTAACCCGAGCCGGTGATAACATCAATATCGATAAGTCGCTGTACGCGTTGATGAATAGCTGCGCGCGAAACACCACATTCTTCCGCTACATCTTTAAAAGGCATGCGGGCATTTTGAGTAATGATTCGTAAAATTTTACGATCCAATTGATCTATTTTTTCCATGATTTGAAAGGTTTTTTTGTAAAATCTATTGTTTTTTTATTGTAATGAAAAAACAACAAATCCAATGCCCGTTAAGATAAATTCGTTAAAAGCCTTGATTTTATTGTCATTTAGGCAGCAAAATTATACAAAAGAAATGATATTCTGAAAAAAAAACACATATTTAATAAATAATAATAGAAATTTGATATAAAATTGATAATAACACCTTGCAATATGAAAAATGCAGCCGAAGCTAATTGCTCCGGCTGCATCGTATATCATTTTCATCTACAGCAAACTATATGCTGATTGTTGTTATTTTTCGATAGAAAGCAATTCTACTTCGAAAATAAGCATTGAGAAAGGTTTGATAGCACCACGATCAGCACCACCGTAAGCCAATTCCTGTGGAACATATACTTTGTATTTCGAACCTACAGGCATCAATTGAAGAACTTCTGTCCATCCTTTGATTACTCCATTTACAGGGAATACAGCAGGTTCTTTGCGATCAACTGAACTATCGAATACAGTTCCATCAATCAAAGTTCCGTGATAGTGAACTTTTACTTTATCAGTTGCAGTAGGAATAGGACCGTTACCTTTTTTGATAATTTCGTATTGCAAACCGCTTGCAGTAGTTATCACACCTTCTTTCTTTGCATTTTCGGCAAGGAACATTTCACCGGCTTTTTTATTGCTGCCGTATTGAGCTTCCATTTTCTTTGCCTGAAGTGCCTGCATTGTTGTTTGAAGATATTGTTGAGCTTCCTGAGCTGTCATTTGAACTTTAGAACCTTTCAACCCGTTTACCAAACCTTGTTTAATGAGTTCGATATCTACTTTCAAAGTAGAATCACCCATCAAACCTGATTTTACCTGATCTTTCAACGATGATCCGATTTTAGTACCCAAATCGGCCAATTCAGGATTATCTTTTTCAACTTTTCCACTTATTCCTTCAGCAAATCCGGCTAACAATGATTTTACCGCTTTATCGGTAGAATCACCTTTCATATAATAGTTTTTAATTCCGTCACCGTTAGCTACACCAAAAGCATAATTCAAACTATCGATTTGAGACGATAAAGCAGGTAATTTCACTTTATTGCTTTCGCACGAAGAAAAGGCGAATACAACTACTACTGTCAGTGCAATGAATATATTTAGTTTTTTCATTTTTCTGTATGTTATTTGTTTGTTGAATTATTATTTAGCTTCTTGTTTTGGGGCTTCGCTTGATGCTGGAGCTGCTTCTGGAGCAGGTGCAGGTGCAGGAGCCATTTTCTTCATTTTTTCAGCCTGAATCTGAGTCATTACTTTTTGAATATATTCCTGAGCTTCCTGAGCGGTCATTCCTTCTTTAAATCCATTCAAAGAATTTACTAAACCTTGTTTCACTAGTTTTTCGTTGAATGCCAATGTAG
>JBBIID010000409.1:0-3137 GCA_037446675.1 Paludibacter sp. | reverse complement strand
TTCTCCAATGCCATTTTCAAAATCATGGGAATGTCCACCACTGTTTGGCGACTTCCGCCCTGCGTAAGTCGATTGATTTCAATCACTTTATTGGCTCCATTCAATAGTGTAATCCAAAACTCCTCGTGTGGCAAGTCGACTAGTTGCGATTCGAAAAGCATAAAAAGATCGATGCTGGAACTTATTTTCTTTCGCTCAAGAATTTCGTTTGTTTTTCGGCGTTTACCCAATTCCAACGCGGCCATAATGGTAATGGCTTTTGCTTTGCCAATTCCTTTGAAACGTTTGCAAAGATCGCTGACCGAAAGCCGCGCCAGTTCGTTTATGTTGTCGCCACATTCGCGCATAATTCTACGTGCCAGTTCCACTGCCGATTCATTTTTGTTGCCACTGGCAATCAGAATGGCCAATAGCTCGGCATCCGAAAGGCTTTGTGCTCCTTTCATCATCATTTTTTCGCGCGGACGGTCATCTTCCGCCCATTCACGAATGGTCAGTCTTTTATCGTCGGTCAACATGTTCCAAAAATACTAAAATTTTACAGTTCAACAAACTTGCTTAAAATGAGGGCAGGTCTAATACATCGCTTTTTTTACATTCTGCCCATATTGAAGATATGGTTCTTAAAATAAATCCTGTCCAAGTTTTTATGGACAGGATCTGATTAAAAATGAGCAGAATAATAAAATGTTCTAATAAAATCGGTAATCGGATATTAATATGAATACTCGGTTGTTTTTTAATGGACTTTAATTTTTAATTATTTTTCGTGCCAGACAATTGTTTTCTTGTTCAATATAAAGGATGTAAACACCTTTTGCCAGAGACACTTTAAATTCACATTGATTATTGTTTATGTATTTATCAAAAATCAGAGTGCCCGAAGTATTATAACAGCTTAGTTTAATGATTTTTTGAAGTTCATTTTTCAAATATAAAACTTTCGATTCCGAATCGAAAAATATATTTAAATCAGATTCATTGATATTGTTAATCATTGTAACAGGTCCAATTTGTATTGCATAGTTCTTTTCTCCTTCGCAGCCATTATTATCAGTTACTTTAACAGTGAAGTTTGTCGATTCTACTGTTGTTGGCAGCCCGGTTATTTCACCATCGGGACTTAATGATAAACCATCTGGTAAACTTCCGGCTTTTAGTTCGAATGTGTAGGGCGAAGCTCCACCGATAGCCGTAATTGTTTGTGTATAATTTACACCAATTTGAGCAGAAGCGTTTATATCGGACAATTCAATAACCGGGCAATCAACTAAAATCCTTAAAGTCGGATAAGTTTTTCCCTCCTCAAATACCCAATTCCGAGAAAAGTTCCAACCTAAACCAGTATATGTTGTTTGATCTGCAATTTCAGTACTTGTTATATCGGCTGCCTCAATTGAACTTGGATCGGTATTACTTATTGGAGCAGAATTCAGAATCATAGTATTTAAGGCGTAATTGTTTGATAGAATTCCGGTGTTGGAATTTGTGAACCTATGGACTGTAGATGAATACCATGTCGATTTCACAGATTGAACAAGAGAAAAACAGTTTGAAATTTGCCCAGCATTTTCGTATGCAAATCCTCCAGCACCATAATCACCTACTGAAACTTCATTTGCCGAATAACAATTTGTGATTATTCCTGAAGCACCATTTGTTATAACAAAACCACCCGCATATCTTCCGGGGAAAGTATTATAAGAAATATTTACGCCATCATATGCGCTAACTATTGCATTCGAATAACAGTTTTTAATTGTTCCGTTATTGTTGAGGACAAAACCTGATGCTCGGCTGTAAGATCTGACTGAACCCTTATAAGAGCAATTTTCTATTAAACCATTATTTGTATATGCAAATGGGGCGTGGTATTGATTTTTTGTATTTGTCGATCCGTTTGAATAGAAAATCTCAGTGAATGTTAATGATCTGACATGTAGATTTTTTACTTTCCCACTTGTTGTGATACTTGTAAACAGTGATAGTGAACCCTCAAATGTTATATTTGAGATGATATGTCCCTTACCATCAAAGTCTCCCGCGAAATTGCCTAGGATACCGGAAGTATATGCTGCATCCCCTGTAAAGTCAATATCATTGTTCAGAATATAGTAAAAGTTAGGATAGCTGCTAACCTGAATTAATTCGGCCTTTGTGCTTATTTGGTATGGATCTCCCGCTACTCCAGTTCCACCACTAAATGATTGTGCATTAAGAATATTGCAAACAAATAAAATTAACGCGAAAAAAGTTGTAAATCTTCTCATGATCTTCATTTTATAAATTATTCCATATTGTAAATTTATTTCAAAAATAGACCATTGTATTTTTTTCAATAGCTTAATAAGTAAAAATAGGTACGCAAAAAGTAAATAAAATTTTGTTCTCGATGTTTTTGAGAATTTTTTTGCGTTTTATTAATCAGAACATAATTTCATTTTTAAAACTAAAAACGTTAGTAACAAAAAAGCTGTTTCAGATATTTACCGAAACAGCTTTTTTGGTGTGCTTTGAAATGATATTTTTTTAAATGTCTTTTACCTTAAGTGGATTGTACGAAATACCGTTGTCGTAAACGTCGGTTTCTTCGTGTTTTTTCACCCATTTTACCAGAAAATTGGTCAACGGCAAAGCAATGATTTCGTAACCCGTTTTCATGGCAGTTTGAGTCAGAATAAGCATGACTAATGCTTTTGCAGGAATGATTCCCGAAAAAGCGAGCGTAAAGAAAACGATGGAATCGGCTCCCTCACCAACGATGGTGGAAACAATGGCACGAATGGAAAATCCTCGTCCATGCTGCATGATTTTCATTTTGCTCATTACGAAAGCGTTCAGGAATGCTCCGAAAAGGAAAGCGGCAAAACTGGCAGCAACAATTCGTTCGGTGTTACCCAACACCATCTCGAAAGCGGATTGGTGCTCAGGCGTAAAATTGGCCGAACCCGGAGCCCAAATGCTTAACCGGAAAATAACTACGGCTAAGAAGTTCATTAAGAAACCATTCCAGATAATTAAACGAACTTTACGATAGCCCCAAACTTCGGCTATCAAGTCGTTTATAATGTACGAAACCGGGAAAATGAGCAATCCGGCAGTGGCTTCGATCGGGCCGATTTGAATTAATTTTTGCT
>JBBIID010000408.1:2121-3140 GCA_037446675.1 Paludibacter sp. | reverse complement strand
AACAATCATCGCTTTTTCAGCACCTAATCTGCGCGCAGTACGAACTGAGTCCATGGCAGTATTTCCGCCACCGATTACCGCTACTTTTTTACCTTTGAAAACAGGAGTATCGGAATGTGGATTGGCAGCATCCATCAAATTTACGCGGGTCAGATATTCGTTCGACGACATCACTCCCACCAAATTTTCGCCTTTTATGTTCATAAAACGAGGCAATCCGGCACCACTTCCAACAAATATTCCTTTGAAACCATCGTCTTCAAGATCTTTGATCGAAATAGTTTTTCCAACCACGCAGTTTGTTACAAAATGAACGCCCATCGATTGCAGATTCTGAATTTCCACATCCACAATTTCGTTTGGCAAACGGAATTCAGGAATTCCATATTTAAGTACACCACCAATTTCGTGCAATGCTTCGAAAACAACTACTTCGTAACCCAACTTTGCCATATCACCGGCAAAAGCCAAACCCGCAGGACCAGAACCCACTACAGCAATTTTTATATCATTCGGTTCGGCAACTTCAGGAACAGATATATTTCCACTTTCACGTTCCCAATCGGCTGCAAATCGTTCCAGATAGCCTACCGCCACCGGATCTTTTTTCATTTTCAAGTGAATGCACTGACCTTCACATTGCTTTTCCTGCGGACAAACACGACCACAAACTGCCGGCAAAGCCGAGGTTTCTTTCAATGTTCTGGCAGCTTCAGAGAAATCTCCACGTTCTATATTTTTTACAAATCTGGGAATATCGATTCCAACCGGACAGCCTAACATACATGTAGGATTGGCACAATCCAAACAACGTTTTGCTTCCAACATTGCCATTTCCGGCGTAAGTCCGAGATTCACTTCTTCCACTCTGCTGTGGCTGCGATATTCCGGATCGAGCTCCGGCATGTGAACGCGGGGAATATCAGTCCGTTCTTTTGCCTTCATCGATTTGCGCAGTTCGTCGCGCCAAGGCAAAGCTCTTTCTTCGTTATGATTCATAAATATTATGTTCGATAATA
>JBBIID010000408.1:0-2100 GCA_037446675.1 Paludibacter sp. | reverse complement strand
TAGATTGATATTGTTCGTTTTCTTCCCGTTCAATGTCCCTGTATCCGCCTAAGCGCATTAGCATTTCATCAAAATCCACCAAATGAGCATCGAATTCAGGACCGTCCACGCAAACAAATTTTGTTTTTCCTCCAACGCTCACACGACAAGCTCCACACATTCCTGTTCCATCCACCATAATGGTATTCAGCGAAGCAAGCGTAGGAACTTCATATTTTTTTGTCAATTGACTCACAAATTTCATCATTATCGCCGGACCAATTGTTACACAAAGATCCACCTTTTCGCGATTAATTACCGATTCCACTCCATTGGTAACCAACCCTTTGTTTCCATAAGAACCATCATCTGTCATTACGATCACTTCATCAGAATTTTCACGCATCTGTTCTTCCAAAATAATCAGATCTTTTGTTCGCGCGGCCAATACAGTGATCACTTTATTCCCGGCTTTTTTCAAAGCTGCCACAATAGGCATCATCGGTGCAGTACCCACACCACCACAAGCGCAAACTACCGTTCCGAAATTTTCGATATGAGTAGCTTTTCCGAGTGGACCCACCAAATCAGTAATAAAATCGCCGGCTTCCAATGCACAAAGTTTCGACGATGAAACTCCCATCTTTTGGACAACAAGTGTGATGGTTCCTTTTTGAATATCGGCATCGGCTATAGTCAACGGGATGCGTTCGCCTTTTTGACCAACCTTTACCATTACAAAATGTCCTGCTTTTCTCGATTTTGCGATCAAAGGGGCTTCCACTTCAAATTTTATAACATTAGCCGAGAAGTATTCTTTACTGACAATTTTATTCATTGCGTTATCACCATTTTAAATATCACATAAAGTTTGAAACATAAATAAATTTATCAATGTTTCATTCCTACCTTTCTGATTTTACAAACCACAAAGATACAATTTTTAGATGTATATATTATTAATTTTCGTTAAGAATACGTTCTGTAATTTTGTTGTCGCATGTATCTGAGGAAATTATAAATAAAGAAACTCGTGGAACTAAAAACGGTAGCATAGAACTCTATAGAGAGCTTTATGCTACCGTTTCAATTTGCATCTCTGCGTTGTTATTACAACACAAAAATTAGTACTTAATTATTTTAATTCGAAATCCAATACGGAATAAATATCCCGAGAAGAACTTCCGAGGTATGCTTTAAAAAATCCCGATTCAGCGACCCAGTTTTTTTGCCCGGCATCGTAATACTTTAAATCGTCAGGATTAATCTCAAAATCGACCACTTTTTCTTCACCCGGCTGTAAACTTATTTTACTAAAAGCTTTAAGTTCTTTTATCGGTCGTGCGACGGTGGATTTCACGTCTCCAATATAAAGTTGCACCACTTCCTGCCCACTACGAGAACCAGTGTTCTTCACAGGAACTTGAACGTGCAACTTTCCATCAACCGACATTGTTTTTGATGAAATAGTGGCTTTTCTATACTGGAATGTTGTATAACTCAAGCCATAACCAAAAGGGAATAATGGTTTAATTTTCTGTTTATCGAACCAGCGATAACCTACAAAAATATCTTCGTTATAAGTAACTTCATCTTCTGTTCCCGGAAATTCTCCAAGCGCGTGCGAACCATAATCATTCAGCTTATTACCGAAAGTAAACGGCGTTTTCCCCGACGGGTTAACATCACCAAAAAGAACTGAAGCTATTGCATTTCCAGCTTCTGTTCCGAGATACCAACTTTGAAGTACCGAAGACACATTATTTACCCATGGCATAGCTACCGCATTACCCGAAATAAGTACCACAGCTATATTCTTATTTACTTTTGACAATTCCGAAATAAGCTTATCCTGCCCGTAAGGCAATCCATACTCAAGGCGGTCGTCGCTCTCGCAATCCTGACCATTATTTTTATTCAACCCACCTACAAAAATCACTACATCCGATTCTGCCGCTATTTTTTTTGCCTCATTAATCAGTTCTTCAGGAGAACGATCATCGGTAATATCCTGTCCTGTATTCAAACCATCCTGACCTCCTGATTTTTCGCCCACATAACCACGAGCATACACTACCTTTGCGTCGCCCCCTGCTCTTGCTACGATTCCATTCAGAGGAG
>JBBIID010000407.1:0-3145 GCA_037446675.1 Paludibacter sp. | reverse complement strand
ACAAACTGGACGAAGTGGGTGCACAGGTATTTCCTTATGGTGTAGACATTCTTCACCTTGCCGATGACAAACGTTTGGCTCCATACACAACACTTCCTCATACATCTTTATTAGTAAATCTTTTCAAAGAGGAAAAACCTCAAATTGCATTGATGGGAGCTACTTCTATCGGTCGCGATCTAGGCCCTCGTGTTTCTTCTGCATTGTTTAGCGGTTTAACTGCTGACTGTACTTCGCTTGAAATTGGAACTTACGAAGATAAAAAACAAGGAAAAGTTTACGAAAATCTACTTTATCAGATTCGTCCTGCTTTTGGAGGAAACATTGTTGCAACCATTGTGAACCCTGATTGCCGTCCACAAATGGCAACAGTTCGCGAAGGCGTAATGAAAAAAGAAATAAAAGATGCAAAATTTGCCGGAAAAACCCGCAAACTGGATGTGTCTAAATACGTTTCGGATACTGATTTTGTGGTTGAAGTTATTGAACGTCATATCGAAAAATCGAAACTAAACATTAAAAGTGCTCCGATTATCGTTTCAGGTGGATACGGTGTAGGAAGTGCTGAAAACTTCAAATTGTTATTCGATTTAGCCGAAACTTTAGGCGGCGAAGTAGGAGCTTCACGTGCTGCTGTTGATGCCGGTTTTGTTGAACACGCACGTCAGATTGGACAAACCGGAACAACCGTTCGTCCGAAGTTATATATTGCTTGTGGTATTTCGGGACAAATTCAACATATTGCCGGAATGCAGGAAAGTGCGATGATTATTGCCATAAACAACGATCCGAAAGCACCTATCAATGCTATTGCCGACTATGTAATAACCGGGGATATTGAAGAAGTATTACCAAAAATGATTAAGTATTACAAGAAAAACTCGAAGTAAAAATTTAGAAGTTATAGAATTATTGAAGTTACCGAAGTTAAGGAGTTATGGCAACAAGCTCGTTTGTTGATTTAAGAATGTGGCAACAAGCACATCGGTTTGTTTTAGAGATGTATGATCTCACCGCAAATTATCCAAAACATGAACTTTTCGGTTTAGTATCACAATTTCGCAGAGCATCAATATCTATTCCGGCAAATATCGCAGAAGGATATAAAAGATTGAGCAAAACAGAAAAATTAAGATTTTTCAATATAGCTCAGGCCTGTCTTGAAGAATGCAGATACTATATAATTCTTTCAAAAGATTTAAAATATACTGATAATATTAATTCAGAAAAATTAAATCATTTACTGGAGGAAACAAGCAAATCTTTAAATAGCTATTGCGATAAACTACTAACGGACAAAAACGAAATATAATCATAAATATAACTTCAACATTACTTCTATAACTACTGTAACTTCAAAATACAAAATATTATGAATTTTTTTAACGATAATCCAGCCATAAAATTTCAGCTTTCGCATCCATTGATGCAGAAAATTGTTGCTCTCAAAGAACGCAACTTTGCTGACAAAGATAAATATGATTACGCATCGCATGATTTTGAAGATGCGATTGATAATTACGAAAAAGTTCTCGAAATTATCGGTGGAATTTGTAACGATACTATCGCACCAAATGCCGAAAGTGTTGATCATGACGGTCCTCAGGTTGAAAACAGCCGTGTAATTTACGCACGTGGAACTCAGGAAAATCACGATGCATTAGCTCAGGCAGGTGTGTATGGCTTGACATTGCCCCGTCAGTACGGAGGATTAAATTTTCCATTCGTAGCTTATGTAATGTCTGGTGAAATGGTAGCTCGTGCCGATGCGGGATTTGCCAACATTTGGGGATTGCAGGACTGCGCCGAAACAATAGCCGAATTTGCTTCAGAAGAAATTAAATCAGAATTTCTTCCACGCGTTTGCAACGGAGAAACTTGTTCTATGGACTTAACTGAGCCTGATGCAGGTTCCGACTTGCAGGCTGTACAGTTGAAAGCGACTTACAATGAAAAAGACGGCATGTGGTATTTGAACGGCGTAAAACGTTTCATCACCAATGGTGACGCTCAAATTAAACTCGTTTTGGCTCGTTCGGAAGAAGGAACTAACGATGGACGTGGTCTTTCTTATTTTGTTGCCGACAACAAACACGATCATACTATCTTGGTTCGTCGTATCGAAAACAAATTAGGTATCAAAGGCTCTCCAACCTGCGAATTGGTGTTCAACAACACGCCAGCTCAATTGGTAGGAACTCGCCGCATGGGATTAATTAAATACGTAATGTCGTTGATGAACGGTGCTCGTTTAGGTATCGGTGCTCAATCGGTAGGTTTGTCGGCTTCTGCGTATACTGAAGCGTTGAACTATGCCCGCGAACGTCGTCAGTTTGGTAAAGCGATTATTGAATTTCCTGCTGTTTACGAAATGATTTCGTTGATTAAAGCAAAATTGGATGCTTCACGTGCCTTACTTTACGAAACAACTCGTTTTGTTGACATCTACAAAGCATACGAAGCTATCGAAGCAGAACGCAAACTAACTCCTGAAGAAAAAGCAGATTACAAAGAATATGCGAAACTAGCCGATGCATTGACACCAATGTTGAAAATGTTCTCCAGCGAATACGCTAACCAAAATGCTTACGATTCTATTCAGGTGCATGGTGGTTCAGGATTCATGAAAGATTATGCTTGCGAACGTCATTTCCGTGATGCACGTATCATGACCATCTACGAAGGAACTTCGCAACTTCAGGTGGTAGCTGCTATCCGTTATGTGACCACAGGTAATTATCTGAAAATGATTCGCGATTACGATCAACAACCGATTAATCCTGAATTTACTTCGCTTCAGAAACGTCTGCAAATTATGACTAATTTGTTCGAAACAACTGTTGCCCGCGTAAACGAAACTAAAAACAACGAATATATTGACTTCCAGGCTCGTCGCATGGTAGAAATGGCCGGACACATTATTATGGGCTATTTGTTGATTATTGATGCTTCACGCGATAAAGATGATTTATTCCGCAAATCAGCCGAAGTTTACTTGAACTACGGTGAAGTGGAAGTTCGTCGCCACGCTGCATTTATTAAGAAATTCGATGTAGAAAATGTAGATGTATATAAAGTAGTTTAAGTAGAAAATTGACTAGTCCTAAAAAACCGTTACAGGTTTATTCGACAAAAATAGATAATT
>JBBIID010000406.1:0-3154 GCA_037446675.1 Paludibacter sp. | reverse complement strand
ATTTTGACCATTATTCCGATTATCAGCGGAGCTTTTTATCTCATTTTCAGAAAAGTGGGCGTTTTGTTCAAAAAGAGTCGCGAAGCTATCGATTGGTTGAACAAGGTTATCAACGAAAGCATAATGGGAGCCGCTTTGGTACGGGTTCTGAACTCGCAGATACAGGAATACAACAAATTTCTAGATGCGAACACTCAAGCTAAAAACTTAGGAATTTCCATTCTGAAACTTTTTGCCACTTTGATTCCAATTGTTGTTTTCGTTAGTAATCTTGCCACGTTGGTTATATTGATGCTGGGTGGACATTATGTAATTACCGATGCCATGACGCTCGGCGATTTTGCTGCTTTCAACTCGTATTTGGTTTTGCTTATTTTCCCGATTATCGTTATCGGTTTTATCAGCAATTTTATCGTTCAGGCTTCCGTTTCTTACGGACGAATTTCGCAGGTGATCGATGCTCCAAGGGCTGAAGAAAAAGGAAATATCACCGCAAAGTTGAATGGAGATATCGAAATGCAAAACATTACCGTGAAATACGGCGACAAACCGGCTTTGAAAAATATCTCATTCAAGGTAAAAGCCGGAAGTAAAACGGCTGTCATCGGTCCAACAGCAGCAGGGAAATCGCAAATGTTGTATTTGCTTACCGGCTTGATTAGACCAAACGAAGGCAGTATTTTATTCGACGGCATAAATATCAACGATTATATCACCGAAACATTTCAGCATCAAATCGGATTTGTGTTTCAGGATAGCGTTATGTTCAACATGAGCCTGCGAGAAAACATTGCTTTCAACGAAAATGTGACCGACGAATCGATGAACAAAGCCATACAGACAGCCGAATTGAGCGACTTCGTTGATACTTTGCCACAAGGATTGGAAACGGTTGTGAGCGAACGCGGAACAAGCCTCTCGGGTGGACAAAAACAACGGATTATGCTGGCAAGAGCATTGGCACTGAATCCTAAAATCCTTCTCCTCGACGATTTCACAGCGCGTGTCGATACTCAAACGGAGCAAAAAATTCTGGAAAACGTGGCAAAAAATTATCCTGATATCACACTCCTTTCAGTCACTCAAAAAATTGCTTCGATACAAAATTACGAACAAATTATTTTGTTGGAAGAGGGGGAAATTCTTGGTTCCGGAACACATGAATATCTGATGGAAACAAGTCCGGAATATGTTCAGATTTTTAATTCTCAACGCAGTACAAATCATTATGAGCTATAATCTCAATATAAAAAAAGACCCGGCCAAAAACGAAAAAGTCAGCACGGGAAAGACGTTAAAGCGACTGATGACTTTGATGGGCAACGAACGGAAAAATCTGTACATTGCCATGATTTTCATTTTCATAAATGCAGGACTGAACCTTATCGGTCCGTATATTATGGGATACACGGTCGATCATTATGTGGTAACAAAACAATTCGACGGAGTTGTGAAATTCTCACTTATCCTGCTCGGGATTTATTGCGTTGCCCTGATAAGCGGATATACACAAACTCAACTTATGGGGCGCGTGGGACAACGAATGTTGTTCAACCTGAGAAATACCGTTTTTACCAAGTTGCAGGAACTTCCGATTGATTTCTTCAACCAAAACAAAGCCGGTGATTTGATTTCGCGCGTAAACAACGATACCGATAAAATCAACCAGTTTTTTTCGCAATCGCTGGTGCAGTTTATGAGCAGCATTTTCGGCATGATTGGCGCAGGAATTTTTCTGCTTTCCATTAATCTGAAACTGGCGTTGGCGGCGCTTGCTCCTGCCCTTTTGCTGTTGATTTTTACCCGAAGTACTTCGCCGTGGGTAAAAAAGCGTAATGCAACGAACATGAAAAGTACCGGAAGTTTAAGCTCTGAAATTCAGGAAAGTTTGAACAATTTTAAAGTGATTGTCGCCTTCAACCGCCGCGACTATTTCCGCAAACGTTTTGAAGAAGTAAACAACGAAAATTACGGAACGGCAGTGAAAGCAGGCATTGCCAACAATATTTTTACTCCAGTTTTCAGCTTTCTATCGGCTATCGGACAACTGATCGTACTGGCTTTTGGTATTTATCTTATTTCCGTTGGTGAATTTACGGTCGGTTTATTAATCAGCTTTCTGGCTTATATTTCGCAATTCTATAACCCGCTACGACAAATTGCTGCTTTGTGGGCCAATTTTCAGGTGGCGTTGGCAGGCTGGGATCGTATTTCGCAAATTTTGGTAATGGAAAACAACCTGAAAACAATCGAAAAAACTCAAAAAGAAGAAAATGCCGGATTGCTTTCGTTCCGGGATGTTTCGTTTGAATATGTTCCCGGAAAACGAATCTTACAAAATGTGAGTTTCGATCTGCTTCGCGGAAAAACGTATGCTTTCGTTGGTCCTACCGGTGGTGGAAAAACGACCACTGCGTCACTTATTGCCCGCTTGTACGACCCGACTGAAGGCTCAATTTTACTTGATGGACAGGACATTCGTTCGTATTCAACTGCGGATCGCACTGCCAAAATCGGATTTATTCTTCAGGAACCGTTTTTATTTACAGGTACGGTTCGCGATAATATCCTTTACGGAAATGCCTGTTTTGCCGAACTGACCAACGAAGAGCTCATCGGTGAAATGAAAGAAGTCGGTTTGGATGGTTTGCTTGCCCGCTTCGATGGCGGATTGGATGCCAAACTAAAAACCGAAGGCGACAGCATCAGTTTGGGACAAAAGCAAATTATCGCGTTTATTCGAGCTATTCTTCGTCGTCCCGATTTATTGATTCTGGACGAAGCCACGGCCAATATCGATACGGTAACCGAACAACAACTCGAAGAAATTCTGAGAAAATTGCCGAAAAAAAGCACCCGAATCGTCATCGCGCATCGGTTGAATACGATCGAAAATGCCGATGAGATTTACTTTATCAATTCGGGAGCAGTGACCAAGGCCGGATCGCTGAATGACGCTGTGGAGCTGCTTATGAGTGGGAAGAGAGAAAGTTAGAATTTAAATAATTTTGTTTTGAAAAATTATAAAAACATTGGTATATATCTTTCGAATCTATCCGATAAACACAAGGTGATCCGATTGATTCTGGAAAATAAATTTCTTCAAAATCATGTCGATTTGAGTTTAATGAAAGGTGCACTTCATTCTGCTATT
>JBBIID010000405.1:0-3166 GCA_037446675.1 Paludibacter sp. | reverse complement strand
TGAGCCAAGCACCAGTTGTCGTAACTGTTTCCTAAAGTAATGGCAATTGATTGTCTTTTTTCTCCCGGATGAACTGTTGTGCAATATTCTTCATCTTCGGGATGCAAAGCAGGATAAAATCCCTTCTCCCAATAGAATTTATCGAGTTCCGTTAGTGGCTGTTTTGTCCATGGAAGGAGCGATTTGTTGCGAATTGCCCCGCGGCAAGCTCGATATGCATCTTCAAGATTGAAATCGGTGAGTCCTTTGGTATAAGCGTCTAGAATAACAGCAACACCATGATTACCGTTCATGCGATGACTATCTCCTGTAATTTCGGGAAAAGTAGGAAGCCAGCCATCGGTTGATTGTTTTGCCATACGAATATACGATTGAATCATTGATTTTTCCATTTCGGGTTCTATTAAAACCCTTAGTGGATGTGTGGCACGGTAAGTATCCCAAACCCAGTCATCGGTATAAAAAGCTATTCCATTATCAGTATGAAGTGTTTTATCAAACGGGCTATAATACTGTCCGTCCTCCGAAATATTTATCATTCGCTCGTAAGTACGATAAAGGGAAGTATAAAATAGTGTTTTATCGTCCTCACTTCCTCCTTGAATGGCTATTTTGCCGAGAGTTTCGTTCCATATATTCCGACCAGTTTCCGCAATTTCTTTTAAGTCATAATCTGCAATTTCCCTGTGTAGATTTTTTTTAGCTTGCTCAATGCTGATAAAAGAAATACCATAGCGAAGATTGATTGATTTGTCATTGCCGAAAGCCATGATTAAAGCTTTGTTTTGTCCGGAAACACTATCGATGGTGGTATTAATTTCTCCGGAAACAGTTAATGCCCCTTTTGATAATGGTATTTGCTCAGTTTCGAGATATAAATACACCTTTGTTTTTGAGCCTCCATTTTCAACAATCTGATAACCAGCGAGACCTCCTTCATGAGTAAATCTCAGACCTCCATTTTGTGTATTTATGATCAAAAAATTGTTTTGTTTATCCTCAAACTGAAAGTTATAAATTGCCGATTGATGTGAAGGAGCATAGTCTACATCGATATTGGCTTCATCCAGATAAACCGAATATCCGTACGGAGTAATTATTTCCTTATCGTACGAATACGAGAATACGGGTTCCAGTTTTTGTTTGTTGCAATGTATTGGACTGATATTGAATGCAGAACTCCCACGATGGCTGGTCACTACCACCGGCAAACCATGGAGACGATCGGATGTGTAATCGGATCGTTCCGGATATATTCGTAACATACTGTTGGGTAAATGTACGGTAGGATATGTTGGAACGAGCATGTGGCTAATATTACCAATGTATGGATTTACATAATCGACCGGAGCTTTTTCAAATGTTTTACTACATGATGTCCCTATTATGCTGCAGGCTATCAATAGAATTATTGCTTTTTTATTCATCACTGGATTTTTCTATTTCAAAATTTTAAAAGAGTGTTGGTCAATTCTCGTCCTTATGTACATTTCTTGCATGAACACTCGATTTGGTCTTTTGTGGTTTTGTTCTTTTTGCTGTTGACCACAACAACAGATATACTTTCTTTTAGCAAATTGCTATTGATGTTATATCTTTTCCGATAAAAATGCTGTTTCTAAACTTCGATGTAAACAGCCAGTTCTGTGCTTGAATCAGATATTTTTATCCGCTCGCCAAACGGGGCGTTTCCAGTACATTTATAATTGTTGGAAACGCCCTGCTGGAAGAGTGGACAAGAAGTACAAAAAACATAATAGATTATTTTGTATCCGCCATTGTTATTGTTTTACAAGTTTGATAACTTCTTTGCCCGATTTTTTATTTACGGTTAGGAAATAAATGCCACTTGTACAGTTAGATAATCTATCACCAATATTCATCTCTGTTACTCCTATTTGTATTTTTGTTTGACCCTGATAAACAGTTCTACCGTCTATTTTCTGAATGTAAATGGTAGCTTCATTGTCTTCTGTGTCGGAAATTATTTGGATTTTCAGATTGTCGGTAAATGGTATAGGATAAGCTCTGACACCATTCGTATTTGTGGTCTGCTCACTTAATCCGGTTTGAATTTCATTTGTAAAGACAGAATTATCCGCAAATGAAATCAAATTACATTTATAAGGTAATCCATCAGTGCTGAGTAACCATACAAAATCAGTTCCCACCGATACATCCTTGTAGCCGTCGGCAACTTTTTGCCATTCTCCATAACCGGATGAGTTAATACGATATACTTCATTGTTCGCGTTCACTCCCCATACTTCATCGCAGTTAGCGCTGAGTTTTGTCAGGTTGTATGGATTTTCTACCGTTCTCCAATCGCCTTTGCTTTGTAACGAGAAACGTTTAATTTTTCCATCAGGACTAAATCCCCAGCCTGAGTTTTCATCTACAGCAATGGTGGTAAGTTGCCCACCATTCACTTTTACCCATGGGCGCGTTGCCGAGAAGTTTCGGTAATAAACATTATTTGCATTATCCACGCACCAAAGCATTGCATTATTCGCATCAATGTCTTTTACGGTAATAGTCCCTTCTACTGCCGGCGGATTTGCGCGATTACTCCAACCGCCGGTTGTTGACCAACTGCCATTAAGAGCGCCGCTCCATCCATTGTTCTCATGCGCATGCTTTTGGCTGGATAATGTACTTCGTTTCACTTCATTATTGGTTGTAAGAGCCATTGCTGTTTGTCCACCTATTACGACTTTTTGAGCGTTGGTTATGTTGCTGGTAAGCTTTTGCCATGCCTCAAGCGGTGCCCCATCAATTTCATTTCCATAAACCCCATCAGATTTGATAGCAAATACATCCCGTAAGCCAGCCGCAATACTGGTGAATTTTTCAGTTGAAGCGTTGACATATTGTGGTGTTAATGGAGTCATTTGATGTAAAGGACGGAAGATATCGAGGTCCGTTTCCAGATTCGCATCCCAATATTCTTTAGTCATTTCACTAGGTTTGTACCACGAAAGACGATAAGCCCCACCTTTATTGCCAAGACTTTTGTCATAAAAGTCATCACAGCCTTCCGATTCCAACAAAATGGAACCACAATCTTTATCTGCAAATTCGCGGCATAAGTTCATAAACTGATTAGGATAACCATATTCTGGGTGATCGCTTCTATACCATGTAGATCCTTCAGCCCAATCGAACC
>JBBIID010000404.1:0-3169 GCA_037446675.1 Paludibacter sp. | reverse complement strand
CAAAAATCGAAATTATAAAAAAAGATTTAAATTAACAACTAGAATTCAGGAAAAAACTCATTTTGAATAATTTATTGCTTTTGAGATGACAACCTTATAAAAAAATGTCTAATTTTGCAACGATGAAAAAGAGCTTGTTTATATTATTCTGCATCCTGATATCTTCGTTATTATCGGGGGCTTATGCACAATCGAAAGACGCTAAGAATGAATACATTCCTAGAGGTGGGGCTCGCCTGTTGGTAGAAGTAAACGGAACGGATACCATATTTCTCGCCTATCTGAATGATTTGTGGGTTTTTCCGCGCAACAATTTCAAAAGTAAGGCTCAGGAACGTTATTTTTGGAGAACGGTTCGCGATGTAAAAAAGGCTTTGCCATACGCCAAATTAGTAGCCAGCGAATTAGGCAGAATAAACAATAACATGGTAGGAATGGCCAACGACAATGCCCGCAAGAAATATCTGAATCAGGTAGAAAAAGAAGTCTTCAAAAAATATGAGCCGGAATTGAAACGAATGACAATCAATCAGGGGCGTTTGCTGCTAAAGCTCATCGATCGGGAATGTGATAAATCGTCTTACGAGCTGATTAAGGCATACCGTGGAAGCGTATCGGCTTTCTTTTGGCAGGGAGTGGCTTTGGTTTTTGGCTCGAACCTGAAAACAGGTTTTGATGCCAATGATAAAGATAAAATGCTTGAAAGAATCATTATTTTGGTCGAAGCAGGCCAACTTTAAGATTAAAAAACATGGAAATATTGTCGGAAGAAATCATTGCTCAGAAAAATAATATCCGTCAATATATCAAAACTTTAAAAGCGAGACTTACACCTTCACAAAAAACTGAACAAGCCGAAAAAGTTTTCCAGCAATTAGAACTTACTTCTGAATTTCAACAGGCAAATACCATTTTTCTGTACTGGTCATTATCCGACGAGTTGCCAACTCACGATTTTATAAATAAATGGAAAGATAGAAAAACTATAGTGCTTCCAGTTATAGAAGGAGATGATATATTTCCAATAAAATTTGAATCGGAAGAAGCAATGCAAAAAGGTTTGCTGGGAATTATGGAGCCCGATTCGAAGCAAAAATACCTCGAAGATATTCAATTGATATTGATTCCGGGAATAGCTTTTGACAAACAAAAAAACCGGTTAGGCCGCGGCAAAGGTTATTACGACCGTTTTTTGAAAGATAGTACAGCAGTGAAAATCGGTCTTTGTATGATTTCCAACTCCTCGAAACGATTCCTATTTGGGAAGATGATATAAAAATGGACAGGATTATTACTCCCGAAACGATGCTTTAAACTATTTTCAAATCGTCTTCTTTCGTCAGTTCTTTTTCGCCTTTACGATAATAGTATACCAACCCGTAAGCCTGACATTTTTTTAATCGGGAAAATGGCTTTTCGTCCTTGTAGCAGGCTTCTACCTGATTCCATATATCCAGAATAATCGTATCTCCCTGCTCTCTTAGCCCTACAAGTTCTTCCCAGTTGCGATTCGTGGTGGTTTGATAGAGTTTTTGGCTCGATTTATATTCCTTAAACACCTCGTAATGGACTTGCACTTTTGCAATAGCAGGATTATAAATGGGCAAACCGCCGTTTCGTATTCTTTCGTTTTCGCCATCAATCACACATTTCCCCCAGTGCAACAATGCAGATTCAGTACTCAAATCGGGAACATTATGGACATTGGGATCCAACTGATAGAATAATTTATGATCTTTTTTAATGTCGCCACGAATGACTGAAAGATTAAAAACCTGAATAAAATGAGAAATGTAAAGGCGGGCGTTGTGTACTATTTGTTGGTATCGTTTGTTGGCGGAAACCTGACTTTCGAGCGTTTGTTGGTATTGCTTTAATTGCTTTTCGAAAATATTCAGATATGTTTTTGCCTCGTGAATGGTTTTGTAAGCAACCACTAAATCGCCATAACTTTGCTTGTCGGATTGCTGGATGGCTAAACGCAGGGCACGTAAACGCGCTTGATCAGTGTTCGGTAGTCTTCGGTAGGGCATGAAATTTACAATTCGCAATTCACAATTTACAATTGCAGATTTTCGCATTTGAAATTGAAAAATTGACAATTAAGAAATTGAAAAATGTTAGTTGCCTACAAAGATAAAAAAATTAATCGTTTCTCGACATTAATTTTTCGGCTAAATTTCTCAATTCTTGCTTATTATTGGTCGAAACCGACACTTTTTCTAGATTTGCGATGGCCTTTGTATAAAAAAACTCCATCTTCTCTTCGCAAATTTGTTTTGCACCCAGTTTGTTATAAAGTGAAGTTACCGCTTTAATTTTCTTTTCCGATTGATTTTCGTCGGCAATATTCAACCAATTTTGAAGTTCCTCGAGGTCGTTGCCTTTTGCCAATTTGAGTGCGTGAATCAATAAGTAAGTTTTCTTATTATTCAAAATGTCTCCACCAATTTTCTTCCCGAATGTAGACTCATCACCATATACATCCAACAAATCATCTTTCAACTGGAAAGCCAAGCCGATATTAATCCCAAAATCGTACAAATTTTGAGCATCCTCCTCTCCTGCTCCACCAATCAGTGCGCCGGTTTTCAAAGCGCAACCTAACAAAACAGCCGTTTTCAACCGTATCATTTCAAGATATTCATCTGCTTTTACGTCTTCTCTGTCTTCGAAATCAACATCATATTGCTGTCCTTCGCAAATCTCGGCAGCAGTCTGCGAAAACAAATCTAATACAGGTTTCAGCACATTTGCAGGCGTATCGGCAATAAGTTGATAAGCTGCAATCTGCATCACATCACCCGAAAGAATTGCCGTATTGTCATCCCATTTTTTATGAACGGTAGGTTTACCACGACGAACATCCGCTTTGTCCATTATGTCGTCGTGTAGAAGAGTGAAATTATGAAATATCTCAATTCCCAGAGCCGGACGAACAGCCGCCTGAAGATCTTCGGAAAACAGGTTGCAAGCCATCAAAGCCAAAGCCGGACGAATGCGTTTGCCTCCCATCGAAAGCACATAGCCAATTGGTTCGTAAAGGCCTTGCGGCTCTTTGTTCCAATTTATTTTTTCCAGCTCGTTGGCAACCAACTGAGATATTTCATTGAATGTTTTCATATTCTTTTAGTTACGAGTTACAAGTTACGGACTACAAATTATATAT
>JBBIID010000403.1:0-3193 GCA_037446675.1 Paludibacter sp. | reverse complement strand
CTACGGTATCGGAACTGCTTGCTCCACTGAGTTTGACACTTCCAACAGCTTTGCAATTGCTTGCTCTGTTGTGTTTAGCCTTTCCTGCGATGTTGGTACTGCCTGCTCTGTTGAGTTTGATACTTTCAACCGTCTTGGAATTGGTTACTCCACTGTGTTTGGTATTTACAACCTTGCGGGTTTGTTTAGCCGGGTTCGTTTAAAGTAACTTATATTTTTGAAAGTCAAAATTCCCGGGGAGAATGTCCGCACCATGTTTTTTTTGTTCACTATTACTATTTTTCGGTTTAGGGATAATGGTGCGGACAGTTGCCCAAGGATTTTGAACTGATGAATCGTAAATGAAATGTGTTTTATGGCAAGAAAAAATTCCGGACGCTATCCGAAACCTGTTAATACGAAATCAGTCGAAGGTGGTAAAAGAGTAAAAGGTTTAAGTTGTTTATATAGAGAAACACGAAATCTAAAATAACCGAATCAGACAGGAAAAGCGCGTATTCCTGCCCGATTGATCTGTTCATTTCTCTTTTCCCGAAAGAAAAGAGTTAAGGTTCCACCCATACTGTAATGGTTTTGCCATCGGGAGTAGTGATTACTGCCCAGTAGCCTCCGCCATTAATTTTTCTCATCTCGTCGTCGTTCAGTTGCGTCAAGTTGGTCGCATCAATTTTTGCCTTTTTCATATCGATCTCAATTAGAGGTAAATGATGCTACAATAATATCGGTATTTACTCTAATATTTTGTCAGCAAATGCTCCCAAAGTTGTCATCGTTTTATCATCATTAACGTAAATATTGTTTAAGAAAATGGGCTTCAATTAAAGTTATTTATGTTTTTTGATTAAGATTCGATGGTCAAACAGTGTGTTGATAAAAAAAAATACTTAATTTTGCAAACGTAAAATCAAATAAATCAACGACTTTTAGATTATTGTTGGTAGCTTGTGTGTTAAAAATTAGTGGGTTAAATATGAGCCGCATAAACAGGGCGTATAGCGTGTGTAAGCGATGAATTTTAGCTCCAAAACAGGCCGGTTTTTCCGTTCGAAAAAAAAGTTGGAAACCGTTTTTTTTTGAATTTGTAACCGGATGACAAGGTAATTTTAGTTTAAGAAATGTTATTTTATAAAACAAATCGGTTAACTTGATGATTATCGTGTAACAGTATGAATATGAAACGACTTACTTCCAAACAGATTTCTTATATCGTTATAGCATGTCTTGTTCTGATTCTCAGTGCACAGGCCTATTTGGTGTACGACTATTATGTTACCACCAAGGCCGGACTGGTGCGCGAGTCGGAAGCTATTATGGATGAGGTTTTCAAAAAAGACCTGAACCGCCGGAACAAGATATTCGACCGTTTGATGAAAAATGATTCCATCACGGTGGTGGCTCCTCCACAAACCCGCCAAAATACTTTCAAAGCTGATATGAGCCACGCCAAAGAGCTAAAGGGGAATGCTTTGGGAACTATAGAACTGGCTATACACTGTATTGTGAGCCAAAAAGTACCGCTGGATATTACAAGAGTGGATAGTGTGGCGGGCGAAGTACTGAAATCGCACAATATAAATTCCAATTATTACCTGAAAATTGTAGACCCCGAGTCGATGAAGGTAATTGCCCAATCGAAGAATATAGCGTCATCATCGGTTTTCAGCATAGCTTCCAAATATCTTATTTACGATTATGCCAACAGGCTTTCGGTTCAAATTGTGCTTGTGAATCCTTTTGGAGTGATATTGCGGCGCATGGGAGTGATGCTGTTCGCATCGCTGGCTTTTTCCATTATTTGCCTTATCGCTTTCAGATGGTTGCAACAAATATTGTCCCGCCAGAAACAACTTGTTGTGTTTAAAAATGAATTTCTGAGTACGATTGCACATGAACTGAAACGCCCGGTGGCCAGTTTGTCGTTCAACCTCGATTGTTTGTCGATGCCTGCATTTGCACAGGATGCGGTAAAGCATAACTTACTCGTTACCCGCTCGGTAAATGCCACCGAAGAACTCAATAACACTATTAACATGATTGTGTCGCTGGCAAAGCTGGAAGAGGGGTTGTTGAAGCTCAACAAAGGGCCTGTGGATTTGTCCAAACTATTTATCGACCTGAAAACCCGCTTCATGAATTATCCGGTAAAAAATATCGAGATAAAAACCGATTTTGCACCGCAGGCTATTACCGTAAGTGCCGACGAACAACTGCTCACACAGTGCTTTGCCAACCTGATTGATAATTCCATTAAATACTCGGGCAAGGACGTAATGATAGTGATAGAGGTACAACGTTCGGGCAAATGGATCGTGATTTCGATAAAGGATAACGGATTTGGAATTCCAAAGGAAAAACTTCCGGTTATTTTCGATAAATATACGCGACTGGAACCGGACAATGCCAAAATAAACGGATTCGGAATAGGGCTGAATTACGTAAAAACGATTGTTGAAAAACACGAAGGCGAGGTAGCTGTTCGTAGCTATCCCGGCGAAGGTACGAAATTCAGTATCTTACTGCCCGATGCCTGAGTTATTTTTCTTACGGTTAAACAACTACACAATTTACACAACGGATGAAAAAAGTTTTGATAATAGAAGATGACGTGAATCTGGGAACAACCCTTCAGGGAGCGCTCGAAATGCAGGATTACTCTGTTTCGTATCTTACCTGTGGCGATGAGGCCATGGTTGAAATTAATAGCTTCAATCCGGATATTATTATACTGGACGTGATGCTGAACGGAGTGTTGACCGGTTTTGAGTTGGCTCGCAAAATCCGCCTCGAACGGGAAACTCCTATTTTGTTTACCACTTCGAGGGATAGTACCGAAGATCTTAAAGAAGGATTTGAAGTGCGAAATACCGATTATGTGCGCAAACCGTATAAATTTGTGGAAGTAACGCTGCGTATGGCTAATTTGCTAGCAGGGAAAAACGAAGCTTCTCGTCCGAAAGAAACACAGATTGGGTCATTCTCTTTTAATCATCAGGAGCAATCGTTGAAATACGAGGCTGAAAAAATAAACCTGAGCAATTCCGAAGCTGCGGTTCTGAATCTTTTGTGTCAGAATACGGGTGATTTTGTAAAGCGCCCTGCTATTGTAAAATCGGTATGGAATGAGGATGATTTCAAAATGAAAGAGGCGACGCTCAACAATGTGGTTTCCGCTTTGCGAAAATACCTCAGTCAG
>JBBIID010000402.1:0-3203 GCA_037446675.1 Paludibacter sp. | reverse complement strand
TTCGATAGCTTCCGAATAGAGTTTCAGCATTTCGCTGGCACTTACTCTGGCATCGAACAGGGCATCCCAACTGTATTTGGTATAATCGCCGGCAAAAAATTTGGCTGTACCTCCCAGTTCGAGCGCTTCCTTGTCCATGTCGTCCATGAACTTGTATATCAACGCAATGGTTATTTGTTCAATCTGTGATTTTGGATCGGGAAGCTTACCCACTAGTATATCCCTGCAATCATCAATTCTTTTTCGTGTTGTAGTATCTAACATTTTTCTAATCTTCCTTCTTTATAATAATCCATCTTCCATCTTTCTTGCTTCCCTGTCTTTCGAGGTAGCCACTTTCCTTTAATTTCGCAAGATAATTTTCAACCGTACGTGAATTCAGGTTCAGTTTGGTAGCCATGTCCATAGCAGTCATTTCGGGTTTTTCCATAATAAGCTCTAAGGTTCTTAATACGTTTATTCCGAATTTATTCCGAATTTGTTCCGAATTTATTCCGTAAATATCCCGCATGTTGTTTGTGCCGTTTTGTGCAATATCCACTTCTGCCTTTGCATCCAGAACTTTTCGCGGCAGAATAACCTTAAACGTTTTGTACGAAGAAAAAGTGGGCTCCGGCAATCCTTTCGAAACGGTTTGAGCAATAATTTCGAGAGTTCCCGTTCCGTATCTTTCGATAGCCCCGGCCAAAAATAAACAGTTGGCAAGCAACGGATTGGCAGGATAAGAAGCATGAGGAAGTTTTAAATCTTCCAAACTGATTTCTTCCGGTAAATGTCCGGGATTTTCTATTTCAATTCTGTTTTTAAACACCGATACCTGCACACTTCCTTTGCTTTGGTAATCGCGGTGCGCCAACGCATTAATCACCGCTTCGGCAACCACAGCGCGCGGTATTTCGTATTCTGTCGCTACCAGATTTCCCCGATCGCGCGTACCGGTAGAAAGACTGATCTTCGAAAGAATAAAATCAACTGCGTGCTCGGCCATTTCGAATATTGTGCCGCCATATTCTTTATAATCGGGAATCGGCTTTTGCACAACATAGCCGTGAAAATAAGTGCATTTCACTGTTGCGGTAGGAAAATACTGCTGAGGATTATCCGAAAAGCACAACAATGCACTATTCACAATCTTATTGTCGCGAAGCAAATTCAACCGCTTCAATACATTCTCAACCGGAGCATCAGGTTTTTCCGCAAAATTTCGCTTTTGCCTTGCCAGCAAAATAAAATCGTTGAGCAACTGTTTATTTATATCTCCCGTTACCGCGTAAGGGTGAAGACTGTTGTCAAAATCGGAATTTTCAATTTTCCCTTTTAGTTTGAGAAATTCGAAACAGGTATGAAATACTTCTTTTTTCAGCTCATCCACCGTTGTAAAAAATTTCCACGAAACATCATCGCTCACTTTCTGAATCAGCTTATTTTCCTTGGGATGACGTTCGGCAGTGGTATTCAGAATGTAAACCCAACGGACAATGCCTTTTCTTTTTGCCGTATCATATTCTTTTTCGGTAGCCGAAATCCCATTGTCGCCCTCATGTCCATAATTAATGCCCAACAATACAATATAAATATCCGATTTTTCCACCTCGGAAACGAATACAATTTCAGGACGAACGGAATCCGCCGGATGACGCTCAAAAACGAATGGTTCGAAAAAAGATTTCAGCAGAACATCCGATTGGAAAAATTCGACAAGCGCAGTACGTTCTTGCTCAAACTCGCTTTGAACACTACTAATAAACACTTTGTATCTCTTATTTCCCATCAGGCAACAAATCTGGCAATATTAACATAGTCGTTGATATACATCGGAATAATTTCCCTGTATTTTGCAGCAACTTCCTTGTACTGGACGATGGTAAGCATGGGATTCGTCTGCAAAGCATGAAAATCTTTCGCAGCAATAATTTTTCGTATCTCGTTATCAACTACATACGCCTTAAAAAAGTATTTCAAAGCTCTGATATTTACATCTTCTTCTGGTGGATAAATAGAAATAAATTTATCGAATTCTTCCTCAAGTAACTCATCTTTCGATTTAAATCGTGGAATGATGCCAAATATTTTTTCCACTATCTCCCGCACCGATGTTTTACGATCTATTTTGGCTACTTTTCTCAGTTTTTCCAGATTGAAATATTCTTCTGGTTTATCAAAAATTTCGTGTTGAATATGAGAAATTACCTGTTCCCAGTTTCCTAATTCCACATTTTTTCTGATTATATCATCCATCACAATCCGGGTCTCAAACTTTTTGAACAATTCACGGTCAACACGCATACCATCGTAACCCACTTGCTGTTCGTTCAGCACGGCAAGCATATCGGGACGTGAACTTGTATATTGATTTATTTTCACTGAATCCCCTTGTCCATCACCATTTCCATCTCTTGTTTTTGGAAGTTGTAATTTTACGTCGTAATCGAATTTATTTTCGAAATATTCGCAATTGGCAAAGAAGTCGAACAATTTAAAAAATGCCTTTTCGTGTTGAATTGCCTCCATCTCGCCCAATTCATTTCTGTGCCTGAATTCAAATTTATTTTTCCTTGTTCCGCGGCCTTTGATCTGAACAAAGTCGGCAGGGCTAAAAATGGGACGCATCATACACAAATTAAGCAAATCGGTGCAATCGTAACCCGTGGTCATCATCCCCACCGTAACGCATATTCTTGTTTTACTCGACTTATAACCTTCGAGCCAAGTCGTTTTCCCATTCAGATTATTGTTTGTAAAATTGATTGTCATTTGTTGGGCATCTGCGATCTGCGAAGTTACCTGAACAGCGAAATCAGAATTATATTTACCGGGATATAATTGCTCGGCAAAATCATTAAATATTTCGGTTAGCTTTCGGGCATGATGCTGACTTACTGCAAACGCAATCGTTTTACCAATTTCATTTGTAATTGGGTCACACAATGCATTTTCGAGAAAAGTTTTACAGAAAATCCGATTAGTTTTATCAGAAAAGAATTTCTTTTCAAAATCTCCAGACACAAAAGTTTCTGTTTCTTCCCCTTCATCTGTTGGTATGGCAACAGCATAACCTTCGTCCGAAAGCAGTTGAGTTGTTATTTCCGTACGGGCATCAAGCACTTTCGGGTTAATCAAAAACCCATCTTTCACACCATCCAATAACGAATAGCGAAAAGTGGGCTCACCTCCTTCGCAACCAAAGGTGGTATAAGTATCAC
>JBBIID010000401.1:0-3209 GCA_037446675.1 Paludibacter sp. | reverse complement strand
TCCTTTGATGCAACCAGCCAGCGAAGAATTGCAAGCGGCTATCAATGCTACTACTTTTAGCGCTCCGGTTTGTCCTGTTTATCAAAACGTAAACGCATATCCTCAAACCGATCCTGCAGCAATTAAAGAAAATCTTATTGCTCAGCTTACTGCTCCGGTACGTTGGACTCAAACCGTGAAAAATATGGTGACTGACGGTGCAACTGATTTTTTTGAACTAGGCCCTGGAGATGTATTGAAAGGATTGATCAAAAAAATAAGCCCTGAAGCTATTGTAGGTTAATTTTACAGAAAAACTTAATGAAAGATGCAGAGAAACTTTTCTGCATCTTTTTTATTTTGATAAAAAATTTAGCATTAGAGTTTTTTTTGTATTTTTGTTCCCCATTCAAAATTGATAATTGAATCATCGAAAATAGATAAATATGTTTAGAACAAACACTTGCGGCGAATTACGCCTTGCTAATTTAGGGCAGAAAACAACATTGGCCGGTTGGGTACAACGTTCCCGAAAAATGGGTGGAATGACTTTCGTTGACATTCGCGACCGTTATGGCATTACTCAGTTGGTATTCAATCAGGATACAAATGTGGCGCTTTGGGAAGCTGCCAATAAACTGGGTCGTGAGTTTGTTATTCAGGTAACTGGTGTTGTTGCTGAAAGAAGCAATAAAAACCTTAATATAGAAACCGGTGAAGTTGAAATACTTGTATCGGATTTGACCGTTCTCAACGAATCAAAAACGCCACCGTTTACCATCGAAGATAATACCGATGGTGGAGATGATATTCGCATGAAATATCGTTATCTGGATTTGCGTCGCAATGCAGTTCGTTACAATCTTGAATTGCGTCACGCTATGGCATTCGAAACACGCCGTTATCTGGATAAAATGAACTTTTTGGAAGTAGAAACTCCGGTATTAATTGGTTCTACACCTGAAGGAGCGCGAGATTTTGTAGTTCCATCACGAATGAATCCGGGAGAATTCTATGCGCTTCCGCAATCGCCACAGATTTTCAAGCAATTGCTGATGGTTTCTGGTTTTGATCGTTATTTCCAAATTGTAAAATGTTTCCGTGATGAAGATTTGCGGGCCGACCGTCAACCTGAATTTACTCAGATAGACTGTGAAATGTCTTTTGTTGAAGAGGAAGATGTGTTGCAAATATTTGAAGGAATGGTAAAACATCTTTTCAAATACGTTAAGGATATTGATTTTGCCAATGCATTCCCACGCATGACATGGGCTGATGCTATGAAATATTATGGTTCTGACAAACCGGATATTCGCTTCGATATGAAGTTTGTGGAATTGAAAGAAGAAGTATCGGGACATGATTTCGTCGTTTTCGACAGCGTGCCTTATGTTGCCGGTATTTGTGCAAAAGGTTGTGCTGCTTACACGCGTAAACAAATTGATGAACTGACTGAGTTTGTAAAACGCCCTCAAATTGGGGCTAAAGGCTTGGTTTATGTTCGTTGCGAAGCAGATGGAACTTACAAATCATCAGTAGATAAATTTTATACAAATGATGATTTAAAAGTAATTGCAGATAAATTTGATGCCAAATCAGGCGATTTGATTCTAATTCTCGCTGGTGAAATGCGTAAAACGCAGAAAGCGTTGTGCGAATTGCGTTTGGAAATGGGAGCAAGGCTCGGTTTGCGAGACAAAAACGTATTTGCACCACTTTGGGTAATTGATTTTCCATTATTTGAATGGGACGAAGAAGTTCAGCGCTTCTTTGCAATGCACCATCCGTTTACATCTCCAAAACCTGAAGATATTCAGTATCTTGACTCGGATCCGGGTTGTGTACGTGCTAATGCTTATGATATGGTTGTAAATGGTGTTGAGTTGGGTGGTGGATCAATCCGTATTCACGACAGCCAACTACAAAACAAAATGTTTGAATTGCTTGGATTTACACCTGAAAAAGCTCAGGCTCAGTTTGGATTTTTAATGAGTGCTTTCCAATATGGAGCGCCGCCTCATGGTGGTTTGGCATTCGGTTTGGATCGTTTTGTATCATTATTTGCTGGTCTTGATAGCATTCGTGACTGTATAGCTTTCCCGAAAAACAATTCCGGACGTGATGTCATGATGGATGCGCCGTCAGTTATCGATCAATCTCAATTGGATGAACTGAATTTGGTGATTGATATTAAACAATAACATTCGATACATAATGTATTATTAAACTGGCAATAGAATATGATCTATTGCCTGTTTCGTTTTGTATACAAGATAATTAATTCGAATCAGAAAAATTTAATGTCATTAGCATCTAAATGAATATATATTTGTAAATTTACGGACATAATAAGAATTCGAAATAAGGAGTTTATGAAAAAGATTATTAATTGGGGAATATTGAGTACAGCTAATATTGGTACTAAAAAAGTGATTCCGGCTATACAAAACAGTTACAATTCAAAAGTTTTGGCTATTTGTTCACGCAATTTGAGTCAGGCAACGAGTGTTGCAAAACTTTTAGATATTGAAAGAGCATACGGATCATATTCCGAAATATTGGAAGATAAGGACATTGATGCCATTTATATACCATTACCAAACCAAATGCACGTTGAATGGGCTATCAAATGCCTAAAAGCGGGTAAGCATGTTTTGTGTGAAAAACCGATTGGAGTTTCGTCAGAAGAGGCCAAATCGTTATTGAATGCTTCAACGAAATTTCCTCAACTAAAGATAATGGAGGCATTCATGTATCGCTTTCACCCACAATGGATTAAAACAAAAGAATTGATTGAATCGGGTGCAATTGGAGGATTGAGATCAATTCATTCATTTTTCTCGTATTATAATGCAGATCCTGCAAATATTCGTAATAAAAAAGAATATGGAGGTGGAGCTATGATGGACATTGGTTGCTATTGTGTATCGTTATCAAGGTTTTTATTTGCAGAAGAACCTATCTCTGTCGTTGGAAACGTTGAAAATGATCCAATTATGCAAATTGATAGATTATCGTCCGGCATGTTGAATTTTTCTCGAGGAACAGCAACTTTTACATGTTCAACTCAACTAAGTCCATATCAGCGTGTACAGATTTTGGGAACAACAGGTAGAATCGAAATCGAGTTGCCTTTCAATACATTACCGGAAAAAGAAACAAAAATCAATTTAATAAATCAGGCTGGGAGTGAGGTTCTTACTTTTGAAGCTGTAGACCAATATACTATC
>JBBIID010000400.1:0-3219 GCA_037446675.1 Paludibacter sp. | reverse complement strand
AAAAAATGAATTATGCTAATATCCAACCTAAATAAATGAAAAACAGGCAAACATGGAATTGTTTGCCTGTCAGAAAAAATAAATTCTTCCGTTTTATTTCTTTGCCGAGTGTTTCAATATCTTAGCATCTATATAGAAGAAAATTTCTTCGGCAATATTGCTGCAGTGGTCACCCATACGCTCCATTTTACGGAATGCACCCATCAATTGCAGGCATTCCAGTGCGCGATCCGGATTTTTCTGAATATAACTAGCAATAATCTTCGGCGCTTGCGCATTAATTTCATCGACCTGAAAATCTTCGCTAAAAATAGAGGCTGCAAAATCTGATTTTTCGTTCTCGAAAGCATCCAAACCTTGCACCAACATTTTATTTACCTGCTCCACCATGCCGCGCAAATTAGTCTGATTAATCAGCTCAGCATCAAGAATAACCGACGGGTTCGAAATCAGGATGCGCGAAATCCCATAAGCAAAATCGGCGATACGCTCCAGGTTGGAATTGATTTTGATAACAGCCAAAACAAACCGGAGATCGATAGCTACCGGCTGATGTAGAGCGATAATATTTTCGCAGAAGCTATCGATTTTCAGCTCGAAAGCATCTACTTTCTTTTCACGCATCGATACTTTCATCGCCAATTCTTTATCGAACGATAAAATTGCATCTCCGGTGTTAGCAACCTGCGAAATTACCAATTGCCACATATCAATTACATCCTGTCGAAGCGAAACTAGTTCCTGTTCTAAGTGTCTCATAATTATTATTAATTACGACCTTCAATCCCTAAAGGGGAGTTGAAAATCAATTCTGCCTTTATTCTTTTCTCAATTATTTCCTTTTTGAAAATCATCAACCAAATCGTCCTGTAATATAGTTTTGAGTTGAAAGTTCATTCGGGTTTGTAAATATCTTTATCGTATCATCATATTCAATCATTTCACCCAAATAAAAATATGCTGTTTTATCGCTTACACGCGATGCTTGCTGCATGTTGTGAGTCACAATAATAATGGTATAATCTTTTTTCAGTTCGTAAATCAACTCCTCAATTTTGGCTGTAGAGATCGGATCGAGTGCCGAAGCCGGTTCGTCCATCAACACTACTTTCGGCGAAATAGCCAAAGCACGGGCAATACAAAGACGTTGTTGCTGTCCACCGGAAAGTGCGAATGCTGATTTTTTCAACTTATCTTTCACCTCGTCCCACAATGCAGCCGACTTTAATGACTCCACTACTTTCTGTTCAATAAATGCACTATCTTTCACTCCATTAACGCGCAAGCCGTAAGCAATGTTTTCAAAAATTGTTTTTGGAAAGGGATTTGGTTTTTGAAAAACCATTCCCACTTTTTTTCTCAATTCATCCACATGAATATTGGGAGCATAAATATCCTGCCCCTCCACCAATACCGAGCCAGTCATGCGTGTACCATCAATCAGGTCGTTCATGCGGTTGAGGAGTCGGAGAAAAGTAGATTTTCCACAACCAGAAGGACCTATAAGCGCAACCACTTTATTTTGTTCCACCTCGAGATTGATGTTTTTCAGCGCATGAAAATCACCATAATAAAAATCAACGTTTTTTGCTTCTATTGTCAACATAAATTTTTAGTTGAAAGTTTGTAAAGTTCAAAGAGTTTGTAAAGTTGAAAGTTTATAAAGTTTGTAAAGACTTCTGATCTTAAAAACTTTATACTTTATGAACTTTATAGCTTTAAGAACTCCATCAGACTAATTCGTTTTTACTTTTTTAGAGAAATAATTCCGCAGGAAATTTGCCAGCAAATTGACAAGCAACACTATTACAATTAAAACCAAAGCAGTTCCGTAAGCTATGCCGCGGGAAGCTTCAATATCAGTTCCACTCGTAGAGATCACATAAAGATGATAAGGCAACGCCATTACCTGATCGAAAATGCTGTTTGGCAATTTTGGCAAGAAATAAGCTGCCACCGTAAACAGAATCGGTGCAGTCTCGCCTGACACACGCCCTATCGAAAGAATAAGCCCTGTAATAATATTCGGAAAAGCCATCGGTAAAATTACTTTTCGTATGGTCTGCAACTTGGTAGCTCCAAGAGCCAAACTTCCTTCGCGGTACGAAGAATCGATCGCTTTCAATGCTTCTTCGGTTGTACGAATGACCAAAGGTAGCGAAAGCAATCCTAACGTCAAAGAACCGGCTATAATTGAATCGCCAAATCCCATCGTATTCACAAAAAGAGACATCCCAAATAACCCGAAAACAACCGACGGAACTCCACTCAGGTTATTGGTCATTATTCGTATAAATGCTGCTATTTTATTTCCGGCAGCATACTCATTCATATAAATCCCGGACATAATTCCTATCGGGAAACTAAATAGGCTGCTTCCTAAAACAAGATATAATGTCCCAATAATTGCGGGAAAAATACCACCTTTAGTCATTCCATCTTCTGGTGCGAGAGTAAGGAAATCCCAACTGATTACACCTATTCCTTTAGAAACAATAAATCCTAAAATCAGAAATAGAATGGCTACAACAGCATAACTCATCAGTTTAAAAATTGCAAAGGCCGATGCCTGTGCCCAACGTTTTTTTCTATCTGTTTTATCGGCTTGTATAACTGGTGTCATGTTTTTCTTAATTATATTTCTTTTTTCCAATAAATTCGATACTGATACTAATAATCAGCGTAATCACAAACAGAATGCAACCAAGCGCAAACAGCGCCTGATAATGTCCACTTCCGGCAGAAGCCTCACCAAGTTCGGCAGCTATCGTTGCCGGAATTGTTCTCACGGGTTCGAGTAAGGTATGAGGAATGACTGCAGCATTTCCGGTTACCATCAAAACTGCCATCGTCTCACCAATTGCTCGTCCGATACCCAGTACAGCCGCCGAAGTTATTCCTGACTTTGCGTAAGGAACAATAACGCGATAGATTGTTTGCCAGTGTGTAGCTCCCAAAGCCAGACTCGCTTCTTTCATCGATCGCGGCACATTTCGCATAGCATCTTCTGCTACCGTGATAATAGTAGGCAATGCCATAATTGCCAATACGACACTTCCTGCCAAAGCTGTTTCGCCTACCGGAAGCTGAAATGTTTTTTGTAAAAATGGAACGATTACTACTAATCCGAAAAATCCGTATACTACCGACGGAATTCCGGCCAGCAATTCGATAACTGGTTTGAGAAAGTTGCGGACACGCATGGTGGATATTTCGGCT